>MHOT01000001.1 GCA_001820175.1 Candidatus Staskawiczbacteria bacterium RIFCSPHIGHO2_02_FULL_42_22
CAATGCCCTCAGTCGGGATTTTCCCGCCTTTCGGGCGGGATGAATCTGACAACTTTACGCAATGACGACGGGCGGGAGTGAGAGGTGTGAGGGGTTACCGAAGTTTGGCGCTGTTCGGAAACAATCTCCTCCACCGTCATTGCGAGGCCGCGCGCATCAGCGCGGAGTTAAGCAATCCCCGCACAAACGTGGAGATTGCCACGTCGCCTGCTGGCTCCTCGCAATGACGAAAGAGGGCATTTCCAAACAGGGCCAGTTCAAGTTTTGACAAAAGATAACTTTATGTGTATTATTAAACCTATCGCTCTTTGAAAAACCAACAACTAAAAGGGGGCGTAAAATGAACTCATTTTGCGACAATGTGCAACTTGCGTGGCAGGTTGTACATGCAACAGCGCAAGCAGTATTGTCCATAAAGAGACCATCACAAGGAACAGAAAAAGATGAAGTTAATGTCGGTCATCACGCAATTGTTATCGAAGGAGACACTTTTTCTCAGACCCTTGGTTTGCAAATACTTGCCCACGCTGGAGGAAAATTTCTCACTGAAGAAAAACAAGACAAAGGTGTGGTCGCCGAAAGTAGACTCATTACTCAAGAAGGGTTTGCTAGTGTGATGGAAGAAGAATTAGTTTGGATTTTTGACCCGCTTGATGGATCTTCATTCAAAAATCGTCAACTGCCGGAATGGAGCGTCTCTTTAGGCGTTGTCAGTATGGGTAACCATATTGGTGGAGCAATATTCACTCCGGAAATTTTTGGCGGATTTGGCGTACTGGGCGAACGCACCAAAGGAGTCATGATTTATGAGCAGGGCAATTTTCGTTCAGCGTCAAATATGTTGTCTCAACAAAGGAAAAAATCAGTTGTCTTTATGGGCTTGGATACGTACTTTGTATCAGGTTTTTCTCACTTTGTGCGCGAAATGGCAGTTGCCATCCAGACAACAAGTTCGACGAGTTGTGCTCTTGGGCTGGCATACTTAGTTGCTGGAAAAATAGATGCTTTGGTGCAACCAGTGCAGGCGCCCTGGGATTGGGCCGCGGGTTATCCGCTTGTCGAAGAGGTTGGGGGAAAATTCCAATTTTTCCATTATCGCGATGGCAGTATAACAGCTCTTGCTCGGCCCGATGTAAAAAGCTATGATCCGGTTTGGAGGAATACTGCTTTTATAGCCGGAGAACCGGATATTGTTGATTGGCTCTTTGACCTTTTGCAACAAAATTGGCGCAGACCGCAATAATTGCGCTAATACTGCCGCGTTTGTATTTTACGAATGCGGTTTTTTATTATCTACAACGGGGTAATTGAAAAGAGTGGGCTTTTATGCTAATCTATTTTTAATATCTTAATATATGGATTATCTTTCAACAAAAAGAATATTAATTACGGGTGCTCAAGGATACATTGGCTCAGAGATTCTTAGGATTGTTAGGGAGCATTACCAAGAATGTTTGGCGATAGATAAATTGGCTGATGCTTCTGGTAAAGTACAAATCCTAGACCTGAAAGATGCGGTTAAAACTTCTGAACTGATACTTAATTTCAAACCCGATGCCATTATTCATTGTGCTACCCATTCGGCTTTAGCCTATAGGGACCACTTATCGAATTCTTTCCAAGAAGATTTTTCTGCTACGGTAAATATACTTAATGCTTTAGCGGGCCTGCCGGATTGCCGTTTAATTTATCTTAGCTCTTCATATGTTTATAGCGCTTTGCCGGCGCGCCATGCTTACGATGAACATTCGCCTTTGGCGCCTAAGCATAATTTTGGCGTAGCCAAATCCTTCTTTGAACAATTCATCTTGAAAATTCATCAAAATACTGTTATATTTCGTTTATGTTCCGTATTTGGACCAGGACAGGCGTTGCATCCCAATGTCATCTTAACTTTTGCAGAGGAATGTCTTAAGAAGAATTCTCTGACAGTATGGGGTAAGGGGGAACGTACATTACAATATATTTATATGAAAGATGTGGTTAGTATCATTTTAAAAAGTGTTTCCACCAAAGGCGGACCCGCCTCTGGCGGAGATTTGGCTGCCGGTATTTATAATTTAGGAGGGGATGATTATGTCACTGTTGGCGACACGGCTTTGGACATCGCAAAGTTTTTTAAAGTGGAAGTGAACTTTTTAGAAAATAAACCCGAGGGCGAGACCTTGCCATTTTTATCTAATCAAAAGATTAAAAATAGCTTAAAAAACAATGCGTTTACCCCTTTTGCTACTGCGCTCAACGAATACTTAACATCATTAAACAAACTATGAAAAATAGCGATGTAGTGAAATCTTACCAAGCTTATAGAAGTCGCGTGGCGCGCGAAACCATTCCTTGTTATGAACCATCGATTGGAAAAGAAGAATTGCGCCTGGTAACCGATGTGATAAAACGCAACTGGTTATCGGAAAATAAATATACTCGAGAGTTTGAAAGCCAGCTAGCTAAGATCTGCCAAAGAAAGTATTCTGTCGCCTTTGCTAATGCTACCGCAGCCCTTATTTGTGGCATGAAAGCATTAGGCATTAAAGAAGGGGATGAGGTTATCGTTCCAAGTTTTTCTCATGGTGCGGATCCTAATTCTGTTTCTAATGCTGGCGCAACAGTGGTGTTTACTGATGTTGATCCGGTTAGCTTGTGTCTGACCCGCCAAACAATCGAAAAGGCAATAACCAAAAAAACCAAGGCCATTTTATATGTTTGCGCTTACGGTAATGTATCGGATTTAGATGCTATGGCAGATTACGCTAAATCCAAAAAAATATTTTTTATTAATGATTGCGCTCCCGCATTATTCGGAAGTTATAAATACAGGCCCATTGCATCGTATGGAGATTTTTCCGTGCTATCATTTTTTGCTGACAAAACCATAACCACGGGTGAAGGAGGTATGCTGCTTTCTAATAATCTGGCTTTAATGAATAAGGTTAATAGGTACAAGCACGACGGACGCCGCGAGCGAGGGGTAGACGTTATTGAAGAAAAAGGTTACAATTTTAGGATAACAGAATTGCAAACCGCCGTCGGAGTAGCTCAACTTAAAAAAGCGCCTTATTTTGTTAAAAGAAAAAAAGAAATTTTACGATATTATATCAAGAAGCTTGCTGGTATAAATAGTGTAAGATTATTTACATTTAACCCCGATGGCGATATCGTTCCTCATCGCGTGGTCATTTTTGTTCCCAATGCCAAAAACTTAATTACTTATCTGACTTCATTGGGGATTGGAGTGCGAAGCATGTTTATGCCTATGCACTCTATGCCTGCTTACCAGACCAAGGGAGATCTTCCCAATACCCAAGAAATATTTAAGACCGGAGTTTGTTTGCCGTCGGCTCCCAGTTTAACTGATAAAAATATAGAATTTATTTGTCAAAGTATTAAAAAATTTTATGCATAAGCATGCATAAGCAAGAACCGTGCATAAGCAAGAACCGTTCTTGCTTAATTGTTCTTGCTTAATTTCTTGCTTAATGCTTTTTGCTTATTGCTTATGCATAAACATAAATATGAAAATTCCAGCTACTAAACCTTATTTTTCAGAAGATGATATTATATTTATTACTGAAAAGTTTCAAGATATTTTACATGGAAGGTCCTTCTTATCCAACGGCCAATATGTCGCTCAATTTGAAAAAGAGTTTGCGGCATTTATTGGAACAAAGTTTGCGGTAGCTTGCAATAGCGGCACATCTGCGCTGGAATTAATTTGCCGCGCTTTAGATATTTCTGGTAAAGAAGTGATATTGCCATCAAATACTTTTATTGCTACGGCTAATGCAATTTTAAATGCCGGAGGCATACCTGTATTTGCAGATTGCGCGGATAATATGTGCTTAGATGAAAGTGATGTCATAAAAAAAATTACAAATAATACCATAGCTATTATGCAGGTTCACATTGGTGGCATTGTTTCAGAAAGCACGTTAAAGTTAAAAAAAATCTGCGAGGATCGTAAATTATATTTAATAGAGGATGCCGCTCAAGCCCATGGTTCTAGTTTAAAAAAGACAAAAGCAGGGGCTTTTGGAGTCGCAGCAGGTTTCAGTTTTTTTTCTACGAAAGTGATGACCACAGGTGAGGGGGGAATGGTTACAACTGACGACGAAGTTTTAGTAGAAAAAATGAAAGCAATGCGAGAGTTTGGTAAAGTGAAGCAAGATATTTATATTAACTATCATAAATACATTGGATATAACTGGCGAATGCCGGAAGTAGCCGCGCTCTTGGGTTTGCGGCAATTGGCGGCGCTGGAACATTTCATTAAAAGGCGAAATGAGATTGCCAGGATTTATGACCAAGAACTAAAAGAAGTTTCAAGTATAACAATGATAAAACCTGAATCAGAGTCAATTCATAATTATTTTAAATATATTATTATCCTAAAAGACCACGACCGCCGTATGGTTCATAAGGCATTAGAGGAAAGAGGCATTCAACCAAGCGGGTATGTGTATGAGTTACCATTACATAAACAGCCCGTATTTGGCTGGGCTAATGACTTACAGTTACCAAAAACAGAATATTTAAGCGAGCATCACTTTTGTTTGCCGATTTTTTATAGTATGACTGACGAGGAAGTTGCATTCGTTGCACAATCTTTAAGAGAAGTTTTAAAAACATGATTAAAAAAAGAGCCATTTTTTTAGACAGGGATGGCGTGATAAATAAAAAAGCCAAAGAACATGACTACATAAAAAATTGGGGTGAGTTTGAGTTTTTACCCCATGTCGCAGATGTGATCAGCCAACTAAATAAAAAGTTTTTAGTCGTAGTAGCATCAAACCAACAAGGTATATCGCGGGGGCTTATGACACTAGATGATGTAAATAGTATTCATGCCAATATGAAGTCCGAGCTTAAAAAAAGTAATGCCATCATTGATAAAATTTATGTCTGTCCGCATTACATAAAAGAAAGGTGCGCATGTCGCAAACCAGAGCCGGGCATGATACTTCAGGCCGCCAAAGAGCTGGGCATAGACCTGCCAAATTCATATATGATTGGCGATAGCATTACTGATATTGAGGCCGGTAAAAAAGCAGGTTGTAAAACAGTATTATTCGGGGACACAACTGCTATGCAAAAGGTAAAGCCGGATTTTATTGCTCGCACTATCTTAGAAATCCCAAATTTTATCGGTTAAAAAAACTCACTCTTACATATAAGGGCGAGTTTTTTGTTTTATACAAATCTATAGAGTATTTTCCCTAGATATTTTCCAAGTCCGAGGTTGATGCCGAGAAATAGTATTATCTTCAGTATTAAAACCTTTGTTCGCAATAGGTTTATATTTTCAAAAAATCCCCGAAAAAAGTCAAAAGAAAAAGAGGCATTTATCATGTTTCGGGCTTCTTTTATTTCGCCCTTGATTAAAAAATTCATGGCTCGCAGTGTATCATCAAAGTTCTTTTGGTATGCGTATTGCCTTAAATGTTTTTGGTCAATAGTCCCGATATAATTTTTATCCTCCAAGTAGTAATCTATGACTTTAAAAAAATCGGCTTTGTCGGTTCGAAGCTGATTGTATTTTGCGCCCCTGCCACCCTTTCTCCAATTGATAAGATTTTCATGTATAATGCCGATAGGAAATTTTTCCAATATACGAAGCCACATTTCTAAGTCATCAGAGCCGCCGAAAGGCCCATGGTCGTCAAATAGCCCTACAATGTCAAAAATTTTTTTACGGGCCATAAATGTTGGCGCGATTAAAAAAGTGTTTCCATGGTTTAGTATGGCATTGAATATTTCTTTAAACGCATATACGTTCCTTCCCTTTAATTCTGGCGGCAGTTTATAGGTGCCGATAATTTTATCTTGCTCATTTACGATATTGCCAAGGGTAAACACCGCGGGAATATCGGGGTGTGTTAGTAGGAATTCCAATTCCTTTTTAACAATATCATGGTGATAGATATCGTCTTGGTGGCAGAATATGACAAATTCCCCGCTAATGACCCCGGAAGTTATTATGCTATTGCAATGGTTGAATGCCGCATCAAATGTTTTTTTTGCCGTCAGTATATTTTTAGTGCTAACATCATGGAATCCCATCGTTTTTAAGTCCCGGATATTTTTTCGGTATATAACCTCTGGGTTTTTGCTTTGTATTTTGTGGACCACTTGTTCTGTATTATCTGTGGATTGGTCATCGGAAATGATGATTTGAGTATTTGGATAGCTTTGGTTTATCAAAGATTGGACAGCTTTTTCCAAAAGCGTTGCATAGTTGTAAGTGATCAGGCAAATTGTCACCAGGGGAGGTTTCATATTATTTGTTTATACCTTGGATTACGAAATGCCTTCGAGGTATTTTTTTCTAAATTTGGAGATAGAAATTTGATATAATTTTCAGGCTTGCCTAAAGGGCCCGCCTGAAAATTATAGCGAATTTGTAGCCCAAATTTAGAAAAAAGACCCGAAGCTCGCCTTTCTATGGGCATTTCGTAATCCAAGGTATTATAGTATTTGCGAAATATTCAGCCGAAAATGGATAGGATTTTTCGCTTTTTAAGAAGGTTTCAATAGCTTTTAAATATTCACGGTATTGTTGGTCTGGCATATGTTTAATGTGGGAATATAACGCTTCGTAGGTACTAAATTTTCTTTTGTCTATAAAGGTGTTGGCGGGAATATGGTCGGTGATATTTTGTGCCCCCAGATAAATTGGCACGCAGCTGGCCAAAAAACAATCAAAGATCTTTTCGGTGATATACCCTGAAATATCTTTAGTGCTTTCATAGCAGATGGAAAATTGATATTTTTCGTACGTTTCCCTTTTTGAGGCAACACTTCCTTGCCAGGAAGGGTAGTGAGGTTTTAAAAGCTTTGCTAAAAATGTTAGCCGATTGAACCGGGCTAATTTAAATCCTAAAAGTTCCCCGTCAAAGTGATGCCTGTCCCATCCCTTTCCGTATAAATCAAAATCTTCGGGGTGGTTTTTTTCAAACCAGCGGATGGCTTTTATCCTTTCTGAGTAAAGTTCGTTTGGGTGAAGCGTTAATTTGTTTGATGATATGATAGCGCAAAGCTTTTTTACTTGCCCCGATCCCGCCGAAGGATTTTTTTCTAATCCAAAATCAAATTCATCGGGGATGTTATGCGAATACTGTATTTTAAAATACCTTTTATTATCAATGAGTGGATCCGACCACGTGAATATTTTTTTAAAATATCGATGGTTCTCTAAAATATAGTTATCCGGTTTTACTATGGGCGATTCCAAAAGTATTAAGTATAAGTTTTTAAAGTTGTTTTTTACCAGTTTTTTAAAATATGTATTTTCAAAGCCAGGGAATTCAATAAATACTATCGCATCAAATTTTCCAATATTATCGGTATCAAGGGTTCTTATGTTATGCCCCAATTTTTTTAAGCGCTGCCCTAAATAAAAAAAAGGATACATTAAGTTGTCCCCGATGGGCGAACTGGGGTCTAAAAACATCTTATTCTTATTGAATTGCTTGGTGTAGTTGTAAAAACCGATGTACATAATTATTAGACCTGTTGCGTATTAAGGATTGTCGCGAAAATTGAAGATTTTGGATCAGAAATTTGATAGAATTTTTCGGCTTGCCTCCAGGCCCGGAGATGGGGAAATTTGTTGCTACAAATTTACCCACATCTTGACCAAAAAATTATAATTTGCTAAGCGAGAGAGGAAAGGAAGAATCGCAATTATTCTTTTACAAGCGAGCGACAAATTATACTAGGTATAGCGAATTTATGGCCAAAATATGCAATTTGCAGCAAATCCTTAATACGCAACGGGTCTATTACTTTGAATTAGT
This sequence comes from Candidatus Staskawiczbacteria bacterium RIFCSPHIGHO2_02_FULL_42_22, assembly GCA_001820175.1. Lineage (GTDB taxonomy): Bacteria > Patescibacteriota > Minisyncoccia > Minisyncoccales > Staskawiczbacteraceae > VGLO01. The sequence goes on from MHOT01000001.1 coordinate 7,794, forward strand.
AGCGTCCCCGGTAGATAAGATTTTTTTTAGTTTTTATGGCTTTCCATATCATATCAATAAATTCAGGACGCCATTTTCTGGTAATAAAAACCAGCCATGCTATTATTTCTTTCACCGGGCTTTTTGTTTTTGACGGGATGGGTGATCTATTCCAATATGGTGAAGCAAGATAGTAGCTTTGAATGGGGCTTTGCATCTTTGGGTTTTCCGTTGAAGATACTTTTTTTCTGGCAAAGAACATGGTTTCAATACCGGTTTTTGAATTGAACGTCAGGTCTTGGATCATTGCCGGTTTTTTACATTGGTAGATTGCCGCTTTTTTTTCGTAGTTTAAAGCGGAACCCACTAGCATAAAGCAGTTAATATCGTCAAAACTGTTTTTGGTAAAATAATCGTAAAATAAGGTCGGGCAGATTTGATAAAATCCGTGGTTGATGGCGCCAGAGGTCCACGTGCCAAGGATAATGATGCCGCCGGGTTTAGTCATTAGCCGTATATTTTCAAGGGCCGTTGATATATCAAAAATATGCTCTAGTGTTCCCACATCCAAGATTACATCAAATGCGTTGTAGTATTTTTTATCAACGGGCAAACTAAAGTCCATGACAATGTCGGGATTTTCGTAGGTTGAAACGTCGGCAGCATATACCTTTTGGGCGCCCAGCAACATTGCTACGGCTTGGCAGTTGGTATAGTGGCCATATTTTGTTCCCTTCCAATCGGGTATTTTATTTTTTGTATCAAAACCGGCTGGCAATTCTTTTAGGAATACGTCTTGCTGTTTAAATAATGACATCACTTCATTGAGCGGCGCATGCACCGATTGTTGGCCCAACGTCAACACATCACCCGTCATCGGGTATTTTTTATGTTCTGCCGCCAGTAAATATAAATGCCTTCTAAGTAATCCCATGCGATTTTTTTATATTTTGACTCCGCCGTGAGTTTCCATAAATTCTTTAAAACTTTTGCTACTGGAATCTTTTGGCGAAACGATTGGTATGTCTTTTAGTTGCCAATCAATATTTAGGTCTGGGTCATTCCATTTTATTTGATATTCTGATTCTGGGGAATAAGGGTTATCCATTTTGCAAATTGCCATGGCATTGTCGGTAAGAGAGCAAAAAGCATGGGCGAATCCACGGGGTATGTATAGCATTTTTTTATTTTCCGTGGAAAGTATCGCACTGGCCCATTGGCCTAAGGTTGGGGAATCTTTTCGCAGGTCCACGAAGACATAGAGTGTTTCTCCGTAAATGACCCGTACTAATTTGGCTTGGGCATAGGGTGGCAACTGTAAATGCAAGCCGCGGATGGTGCCTTTTTTTAATGAAAAATTTTGATATTCTTTCACCCATATGGTATCAATGCCATGCTCCTTGAAAACCCTATCATCATATGTTTCCATTAAAAATCCGCGGAAATCTTCCCTGGCTTCCAGCTGGATTTCAAAAACCCCCCTGATACTCGTTGCTTTAATGGTCATGATAGTATTTTATTTTCTAAAATATTGCTATAATTTGAAGTAATTAAAATGAATTTCCCTCATGATATTGATATTTCGAAGCTTTCAGGGCAGGAAATCAAGAATCTTGCGGTTTTACTTTTGAAAAAAATCGCAAAGAGTTATGATCCAAAGAAAGGGATGGGGGTAGAGCTTTTTAATGCTATTGCAAAACTTAAAGTAACCATGACGCCAGAAGCCGTATGTTTGAGGTATAATTCCCAAAATGATAAAATTGAAGTATATCTTATACTGCGTTCATTAACCGATACGGCTTATCCTGGCCAGTGGCACTTGCCTGGTTCAGCCGTGCGTCCAGGTGAAGAAATTGATGATGTTTTTTTACGTTTGGAAAAAAATGAGATAGGTATTCGCATACTATCAAAAAAATTTGTTTTTCATTCCAATAATCCCACAGAACCAAGAGGGCATTTTTTTTCTTTGATTTTTCTTTGTGTACTTGATAGCGGGGATGGTTATGGTAAATGGTTTTTTGTAGATGATCTTCCCGAAAACACCTTAATGCGTCATCGTAGTGTGATTATTCCTGCTATGGTGAAGGAATTTATGCAGAGTTGATGGGTATTGGAATGTACTATTTTTCTTTATTTTTCATAAATTCCGCGGATTCGAACAATGTTTTAAAAGTCCCCGCATCAGACCAAAAGCTTTTTAAATTCTCATAAGTTGCCGTTCCTTGCTTGATGTAGAAATTATTTACGTCAGTGATTTCAAGCTCACCTCTTTTAGAGGGTTTTAATGTTTTAATGATGTCGAACACTTGACTGTCGTACATATAAAGTCCACTGCAGGCCATGGGGGACTTTGGCTGGCTGGGCTTTTCCTCAATCCCTACTAATTTTCCTTGGTTAAATTCTCCGATACCAAACCGATGGGCGTCAGTAACTTCTTTGAAAAAAAGTTTAGCTCCTTTTTCCTGATGTTTGAAGTTTTCTACGTGTTCTGTCATATTTTCATCAAATATATTATCCCCCAATAAAACCACGATCTTATCATGTTCTGCAAAATCTTCTGCCAAACCAAGGGCTTGGGCTATGCCGCCAGAACCTTCCTGGTATGCAAAACGAATTTCCCGCAAGGCGAATGATTTTCCATTCTTAAGAAGCCGAAGAAAATCTCCCGGATTATTTCCACCCGTTACAATGAGCACATCTTTAATTCCGGCGGCCGCTAAAGTTTCCAGAGGATAATAAATCATAGGTTTATTATATACCGGCAATAAATGCTTATTGGTAACCATGGTAAGAGGTAGAAGTCTTGTTCCATTACCACCGGCCAAAATAATTCCTTTCATATGTTATATTGTTTTTTATAATATTCTAAGTATTCGCCGGTTTTTATTTTTTTCCACCAAGGTTCATTTTGAGTGTACCATAAAATAGTTTCCCTAATGCCGTCTTCAAACTTTATCTTGGGACTCCATTCCAGTTCGCGAGTTATTTTTTCCGGGTCAAGCAAATAACGCTTATCATGCTGAGGCCTATCAGGAACATATGTTTTTAACGTGTGTGGTTTATGTAATATATTTAAAACAATATCGGCGATTTCTTCTATTGATTTTTCAACCAAAGTGCCTATATTATATGATTCTCCAATTTTCCCATCTCTTAAAATTATATCAATTGCTCCGCAGTGATCCAAGACATGAATCCATTCTCTGCGGTTCTGACTACTTTTAAAAAGTGGCAATGGTTTATTTTCTAGCGCATTTGTTACAAATAGGGGGATTATTTTTTCTGGAAATTGATAGGGTCCGTAATTATTAGCGCAGTGGCTAATAGTTACAGGTAAGTGATAGGTATGGTAATAAGCCATTACGATATGATTTGACGCAGCCTTTGATGCGTTATAGGGAGTTTTAGGAGCATATGGATCAGTTTCTTTAAACATTTTTTTTTCATCAAGCTCCATATCTCCAAATACCTCACACGTTGATATATGATGAAAACGTTTTATGTTTGCGTCTTTCACTGCTTCTAAAAGAATTTGAGTGCCCAGTACATTTGTTTTTACAAAAATCCCCGGATCCATGATAGCGCGATCGTTATGCGATTCGGCGGCAAAATTCACAACCCAATCTATTCCTTCTAATGCCCGTCTAACTGTTTTGTAGTCTGTGATATCTCCCTTGATAAATTTGTAATTGCTGTTACGTTCAACACCGGTTAAATTTTCAAGATTACCTGCATACGTTAAAGCATCATAATTAATAACAGTATCATCCGGATATTTCCCAAGCCAATATTTTATAAAATTAGATCCGATAAACCCAGCACCACCTGTTACTAAAACTGTTTTATTTCCAGCAGATTCATTGTCATTCAAGTTATCTGACAGGTGGTGCTGGGTAAAGCCGGCCCCCCCTGTTACGATTATTTCTTTACTCTTGGGTTGATTAGGCATCAATTGATTTTTAGGCGAATAAATTATATCATAATATAATAATTTTGTATTCATTGCAATGTGTGTAACCCCTTCACACCTCGTGCGCATTCCTGTCGTCATTGCGAGGAGCAGCGACCGCAATCGTGGACGACGTGGCAATCTAAACAAGAGTGACGATGGGATTGTCCCGATGGCTTTGTGCCATCGAGGATCCTCGATCTCATCGGGACTTCGTCACCCGCGTGCGCATCGCAATGACGGAGCGTGAGGGGTTATTGCAATGCTATTTTAACGGAAAAAATGATGTCTGAACAAAAGATAAACGTAGCATTTTTACTTCCAACGCTTGAAACTGGCGGTACTGAAAGAAATGTGGTTAATCTGGTTAATAATATTAACACAGAGCACTATGCTACATCTTTGGTACTCGGCAATATTTACGGGGACTTTGTCAGTCAGGTGCGCCGGGAGATTCCGATAATTGATTTGAAAGCTTCTTATAGCGTAGGACTTTTTTTTGCTTTGGTGCAGTATTTCAAGGTTCAAAAGCCCGATGTCTTCGTATCAGCTTTTCCCCGCATAAATATTATTACTATTGCTGCGAAAATTTTTTCTGGGGTACATACAAAAATTATTATTACCGAGCATTCGGTTTTTTCTTTTTTGCCGGTTATCGCCAAAACATTTTGGCGCGGGATGTTTGCCCGTTTTTTTATGCCAAGCATATGCAATTGGTTGTATCCAAAAGCCGATGCCATTATTTGTGTCTCAAAGGGAATTGCGGATGATATTATAAAAACCGTAAACCGAGCTTTAAAAATTGTGGTAATATACAATCCGGTGATTGCGGACAATATATACCAATTGGCGCAAGAACCAGTTGACCATCCATGGTTTTTGGACTCAACTACTCCGATTATTATTGCGGTTGGGCGTTTAGTGGCATGCAAGGATTACCCGACTCTTTTTAAAGCTTTTGATCTGGTGTTAAAAAATCGCCCTGCTTATTTGGTTATTTTGGGAGAAGGTCCGCAGAGGGAAATATTAACGCAACTTGCCGATCGCATGGGGATTTCCCAAAATGTCGCCTTTTTGGGTTTTCAAATGAACCCATATGCATATATGAAAAAATCCTCGGTGTTTGTGTTATCTTCCTTGCAAGAAGGATTTGGTAATGTGATAGTTGAGGCCATGGCTTGCGGCACACCAATAGTTTCTACGAATTGTCCGACCGGTCCTGGTGAAATAATAAAAGATTTACAAAATGGCATATTGGTTCCTGTCGGGGATGAAAAAAACATGGCGAACGCAATTTTAAAAGTTTTAAATGATAAAAATTTAGCAGAGAAGTTTTCAGTTGAAGGAAAAAAAAGAGCAGAGTTTTTTTCTATTAAAAAGAGCGTTAAAGAATACGAAAAAGTTTTCCGGGCATTAATACTATGATTAACATTTTAAAAGATTTTACCGCGATAGTAACGGATAAAAAGAAAGAGCCGATATGTTATGCGGTAATGGCGTCGGCGCTTTTATTTTGTATCATAGGGTTTTTTAATAAGGAATTGGCCGTCGGTTTTTTTGTACTTTTACTGTTAAGTGTTGTAACAATTTTTACCATATATGAAACTGGCATCAAAGATAAAGAAATATACGCCATTTTTTTAACGGCTCTTTTGGTTCACCTTGCCGCCGTCTTGTTTATTTATTACAGGGGGTTTCGACCGTTTGGCGGAGGCGCGGACTTTGCTTTATATGATCAAATAGCCCGGGACATAGCTTACAGATTCAGTCACGGAAATTTTTCTTTAGATGGTTTATATACCGACCATTTTTTTCCCGTTGTAATCGGAATTTTATATATGTTGACATTTCCTAGCATGATTATCGGTCAGCTTTTTACCGTTTGGCTAGCTGCATTTTCTGTTTTATTAACTTATTTAATAGTGCTTCAAATAGGTGGAACAAAAAAAATAGCCCTTTTGACGAGCATTATTATTACCATGTATCCAAGTTATTTGTACTTTGGAAGCGTGTTATTAAAAGATACGGTAGTTGTTCCACTTGTTTTAGCGGGAATATTGCTTATTTTAAAAATGGGAAAAAATTTTTCTTGGGTAACATTTTCGATGTTTTTTATTGTTTTAACATGCTTGATTAATCTTCGTTTTTATATCGGCTATGCTCTTATGTTTAGTTTTATTTTTTGCTGGCCATGGTTGTCTGTCTTGAGTGTCAAGAAAAGAATTATATATTGGTTTATTATAATCTTTTTAATAGGATTTTCTCCTCAAATTGCAAATAACGGGTATTATGGATTTAGTAGTTTTAAAAGTTTGGCTAACCCAGAAAAGATAACGTATTATAGGGAGATTGTGTATAATAATCCATCGTTAAATCCTCAACCAATCACTCCTCAACCAACTACGCCAAAACCAACTATATCAAAACCAATTACACCTCCACCAAGCGCTCCGCAACCAACTACGCCAAAACCAACTATATCAAAACCAACTACACCTCCACCAAGCGCTCCGCAACCAACTACCTCTCAACCAACTACCTCTCAACCAAATCCTCTTCAGCAAGAGTTTAATGGGATCGGGTCAACTTTTGAATTAGAAACCGGATTTGGTAAAGGATTTATTACATTCTTCAAAAATTCTTCCCAATCTTTCTTATACAGTTTATTGGGTCCTTTCCCTTGGCAATTGCGATACCAAAGACAAATGATGGGTTTGGTGGAGACCATTCCATGGTACATATTAATAATTGTTTCCATGTACGGTTTTGCCAGATTTATCAAAAGAAGGGGGATTTTAGAGTTTTTAAAATTTTACAAGTTTAGTTCTCCGTTGTTGTTGTTTGGCATTTTAGCGCTAGGGGCTTTGTCTTTGTATATAAATAATTACGGAATTATCACAAGAATTCGCATACCCATTTTTATTTGTTTCATTGCAGTAATGTTTATAAGTTTTAATGGTGACCTAGAAAAATTTTATAGAAACCACCTTCGTAATTTATATAAATTAATCACTCGGTCGGAGAATAAATAACGATTGAGTTATTTATTCTCCTCCCTCCTTCATAATTATGAAAAAATACTTAATACTTGGAGGCGCTGGGTTCATCGCCTCCCATTTATCCGAGGCGCTTTTGGATCAGGGAAATAAGGTAGTAATTATAGACACATTGTCCGTTACGCTTGCCCCAAATCTTACCACTTATAAAATAAATATTGAAAATGCAAAAAAAGTTGCCAGTGTTTTTCAAAAAGAAAAGCCGGATTTTGTATTCCATTTAGCAGGCGCGATTAATTTAAGAAGAGCAATAACCGACCCGCTTTTTTTAAAAGACCTGGATTTTTTATCACGCACCAAAATTGTTTTAGATGCTTGTATTAAATATAATGTCAAAAAAATAATTTTCATTTCCAGTGGGGGGGCCATTTATGAAAATGCTACAATAGTTCCCACCAAAGAAGATTATAATGCTCACCCAACATCTTTGTATGGATTAGCAAATTTAGCAATAGAAAAATATATAGAGGCGTACTGCGTTCCTACGGTACATCTTGTGAAGGGAGACAAATATTATCATTTGGATTTTACTATTGCGCGCGTAAGTAACGCCTATGGGCCAAGGCAATGGCAAAGCGGATTTGTCCCGGCTGTGATTGCAAAAATACTAAACAACGAAAGGCCGGTTATTTATGGTACAGGAAATCAAACTAGGGATTTTATATACATCGATGATGTTATTGGATTATTAATTGTGCTGGCAGAAAAAGGCAAAAACGATATTTACAATGTGGGAAGCGGCAAGGAAGTAAGCTTAAATAAAGTGTTGAAATTAACAGGAGAATTATTGGGTGTTAACATTAAACCGGTGTATAAAAATTCAAGTATTCAAGAAACTCAAAGAAGCGCAGTAGATATCAAAAAAATAAAAAAGGAATTGGGTTTTATTCCAAAAATTAGTATGAAAGAGGGTTTGCTAAAAACCATTGAATCGTTTCAAAAAAATGAGAAACCATAAAATTTGTTTTGTTGCGGCCGTTGATATAACCATAAAGTTTTTGTTGTTTTCTGAATTGAAATTCTTTAAAAATAAGGGATATGATGTATGCGTGGTATGTTCTCCGGGCAAGTGGCTTCAAGATATTAAAAAAGAAGGGATAACCGTAAAAGAAATAACCATAAAAAGAAATATTTTCAGTCCAGTTTCAGATGTGATTTCATTTGTTAAATTATTTCTTTATTTTAGAAAAGAAAGATTTGACCTGGTGCTTACTTATACCCCAAAGCCAGGACTTTTAGGTTGCCTGGCTGCCAAGGTAGCTGGTGTGCCCATAGTGGCCAACACTATTTTTGGTTATTATTTTCACGAGCGTACATCCTATCTTAAAAAGCGATTTTTTATTTTTATTGAAAAAGTTTCAGCTAAATGTTGCGATATTGTATTTTTCAGAAATAAAGAGGATTTTGAAACTTCCAAAAAAGAACGTATTGTAAAACCCGCTTTGGCAGAATATATTGGCGACGGCATTGATATTGAAAAGTTTAACCGAGTAAGATTTTCACCGGATTTTATCCAAGAAAAAAAGAAAGAATTGGGAATTAATTTGGGGGTTCCCATCATTGGAATTGTCGCCAGATTGGTGCGTGAAAAAGGATATATGGAACTACTCGCGGCATTTGAGCGTGTTTTAGTAAAATTTCCTAATGCCTTGCTACTTGTAGTTGGTTCAGCCGATTTGCAAAAAAAAGACAGTGTAGACCCGCGCATCATCAAAAGTTTTGGCATAGAGAAGAGTACTATATTATTGGGCGAAAGAATCGATGTAGATGAGCTTTTTTCTGTGATGGATATGTTTGTTTTGCCTTCGTATCGAGAGGGTTTTCCGCACAGTATTATGGAAGCCAGCGCCATGGCGCTTCCCGTTGTAACCACAGATGTTCGGGGATGTCGGAGCGCGGTTGATGGCAATATTACTGGCCTAATTGTTCCACCAAAAGATTCAGATGCGCTGGCGCAATCTTTGATAAATCTTTTATCAAATACCGGTGCTGCAAAAAGAATGGGAAAACTGGGTAGAATAAAAGCACAGCAAGAATTTGATGAAAGAATACTTTTTAGGAAAATGGAAGAAAAAATTAACAAATTGATAAAAAATGCATGATAATTTGTCTGGCAGAAAAAAATGATGCATTGGCAATGGCGCAAATCCACAAAACCGAAATTAACAAAGGGTTTTTAAGTTCGCTTAACATTTCTTTTTTAAAAAATTTATACGAAGCAATTATTTTGTCATCCGCCAGTTTTTGTGTGGTGGCCAAAGAGGGTGACCAGGTCACGGGCTTTATTTCCGGTGTTACCAGTATTAAAAAACTATACCGATATTTTTTCGCCCATTATTTTTTGTCATCATCAACGGTGCTTTTTAAAAAATTATTCAGCCTGTCATTTATAAAAAAAGTATTTGAAACGTTGCTTTATTCATCCAAAGAACAATCGCTTCCGTCGGCGGAATTATTAACTATGGCGGTCAAGCAACAATTCCAGGGCAAGGGAATTGCCAGCCAAATGCTATTTACATTTTTGGCTGAAATGAAAAAAAGAAATATCCAGCAATTTAAGGTGTTGGTAGGGGAGGAGCTGGCGCCGGCGATTCACTTTTACGAAAAAAATGGATTTACCTTTTTTAAAAATACTACCGTTCATCAAGGCAAATCGTCAAGAGTGTATATTTATAAAATGGTAAATTAAATTATGGATACAATCATTATTATTTCGGTGTTACTGTTTATGTTTTTTCCACCATTTTTTGTTGGCATGTTTTTAATATATCTTTTAAAAAAGTTTTCTGAAAAAACGAATTTTTTAGTTGATATACCAGGGGGCGATATTTTAAAAATTCATACAAAAAATATTCCGCTTTTGGGCGGGTTGGCAATGGTGGTTTCTTTAATCATTGGTCTGTCGTTTTTTTTAGAGCAAGATATTTATTTGAAAGTTATAGGATTTACTTTGGGTCTTTTTATTATATTTTTACTTGGTTTTTGGGATGATCTCAAATGGAAACATATTTCCACCATAAAACCATTTTTGAAATTCGTCCTTTTGATTTTATGCACATTTATTCCGTCGATTATTTTATCAGCTATCGGCATAAGTTTTAATTTTTTTCCTTATTATATTATTTCCATAATCTTGGGTTTTGCCTATATTTTTGTGGTAATAAATGCGATAAATTACCAAGATGGCATAGATGGCTTGGCTGGGGGATTGGTTTGTATTTCCTTAGTAGGTTTTGCCGTAATTAGCTGGTTTTCATATGATAGTTTTACGTTAATGATTTCTATGGTCGCCCTGGGATCAGTTATTGCTTTCCTAATGTTTAATCTTCCGCCAGCCAAAATGTTTATGGGGGATTCTGGTGCCTACTCTTTAGGATTTATTCTAGCAGTTTTAGCCATGTTATTTTCAAAATCATATAATATGTACAGTGTTTTGGGGCCGGTGTTTATTATCGGTCTGCCCATATTTGACGGAATATACGCTAATATAAGAAGGATAGTAGCGGGGAAATCCATATTTTTAGGTGACAGGTCGCATTTTTATGATAAACTGATGCAAAAGGGGCTTTCTGTTAAAAGAACTCTTTTGGTTTGCTACTCTTTACAAATTGCGTTAGTTTTAATGGGTGTACTAATGTATGCATAATATTCCTCTTGCAAAACCAGATATAACTAATTTGGAAAAAAGGGCGGTATTGGAAGTTTTAAATACCGCTAGTTTAAGTTTGGGAAAGAAATATATAGAGTTCCAAAATGAAATAGCTAAATTTGCGTCAGTCAGGTATGCGGTGGCGGTCAATAGCGGGACCAGTGCCTTGCATTTAATCGTGAGGGCCCTGGGAATTAAAAAAGGAGACGAAGTCATTACCACTCCCTTTTCTTTTGTTGCCTCGGCAAACTGTATTTTATATGAAGGGGCCACGCCGATTTTTGTTGATATTGATGCGAAAACATTAAATATTGACGTTTCTAAAATAGAACGAAAAATTACTAAAAAAACAAAAGCTATTTTGGCGGTGGATGTATTCAGCCGTCCCGCCGATTGGGACGCGCTTAAAAAAATCGCAAAAAAACACAAGCTTTTTTTAATTGAGGACTCAGCTGAGGCCTTGGGTTCTGAATATAAAGGCAAAAAATGCGGTAGTTTTGGCGACGCGGCGGTGTTTGCTTTTTATCCCAACAAACAAATTACCACGGGGGAGGGTGGCATGATTTTAACCGATAATAAAAAAATTGCCGATTTTTGCAGAAGTGCTGCAAATCAGGGCAGGAGGGCCAAAGATGGAAAATGGCTAGAACATATGCGGCTTGGGTACAATTACCGATTAGATGAAATGAGCTCGGCGCTGGGCATTGCGCAGTTAAAAAGGATAAAGGAAATTCTTAAAAAAAGAGCGCAGGTGGCACATTGGTATAATACAATATTAAAAGGATTTGAGGGGGTAGAAATTCCCCATAAGGATCGTGCTAGCAAATTGAGCTGGTTTGTGTATGTGGTGTTATTGGCGCCTCGTTTTGCAGGAAATAAAAGAGATGTCATTATAAGAGAAATGGCAAAAAGGGGGATTGCCTGCAGTAACTATTTTCAGCCAATCCATTTGCAGCCATTTTATAAGAGCGCATTCGGCTATAAAAAAGGAGATTTTCCTGTTGCAGAAAATATAAGCCAAAGAACATTGGCTCTCCCGTTTTTTAATAATTTACAAAAAGAACACATTGAATTTGTAATCAAGCATTTTAAAAAAATATTGGAAAATGTTTAACCTACTCAAAAAAACTGCATTAAAAAGGACTTTATTTTTTGTCACCACTGACATTGTTTTTATCATGGTTTCCGTGTGGTTGGCTTTTATTTTAAGATTTGACGGGAGCATACCGGAGCAATACGTCCCTTTCCTGTTTAGGATGATTGTGTTGGCGATATTTTTTACAATCCCCATATTTTACTTTAAACGACTCTACTCTTTTTCATGGTCGTACGTAAGTTCCGGTGAATTGATTTCTCTCTTTTTTTCCACTACCCTTTCATTTATTTTTCTTTCAATTACTATCTTTGCCTCGCATTATTTTCCTCGCTTTATAAATTTTCCAAGGTCAACTATTTTTATAAGTTACTTTTTGGTGTTTATTTTTTGCAGTTTGACGCGTTTTTCCAAGAGAATTTATCTGCATGTTGTCGGATTTAAAAGAATGGAGAATAAAGAAAGGACGCTTATTGTAGGAGCGGGAGACGCAGGAGAACAAATTTTGCGTAATATTCTATCCTCAAAAGAGGGCCGATATTTTCCAGTCGGTTTTCTTGATGACAGTCCCATGAAGCGGAAAATTACCATACACGGTTGCAGGGTGCTGGGAACTATTTTTGATATGCCCGAAGTGATAAAAAACAATGATATAAAACAATTAATTATTGCCCTTCCCTCCGCAAACAATAGAATCGTAAAAGAAGTTATTGCCCTGGCCAGGCAGGCTGGTTTGCGAAAAATCAAAGTCGCCCCACAATTACATCAAATCATAAGCGGCCAAATCTCTCTTAAAAACTTAAAGGATGTGGAGGTGGAAGATTTGCTGGGGAGGAATGAAATAACGGTGGATAAAAAACAGATAGAACGCCTCATCAAAGGCAAGGTGGTATTGATTACGGGGGCCGCAGGATCAATAGGGTCTGAATTATCCCGCCAAGTGGCAAAATTCAGTCCCTTGCTTCTCGTGTTACTAGATCAAGATGAAACAGGAATATTTAATATTTCAAAAGAACTACAGGAAAAATTTCCAGAGATAAAAATTCAATCATTAGTGGCCGACGTCACCGACAAGGAAAAAATACAATCGGTGTTTGCCAAGTATAAGCCGCAAATAGTATTCCACGCCGCAGCTTACAAGCACGTCCCTTTAATGGAAGAGCAAAGCGATGAAGCGGTTAAAAATAATGTGTTCGGTTTGGAAAATGTGGCCCAGGCAAGTTTGGCGTGCGGCGCCCAAAAATTTATTTTCATTTCCACCGATAAAGCCGTAAACCCAACTTCAGTCATGGGGGCCACCAAGCGCATCGGAGAGATGATATGCCAGGTTTTGTCAGAGCGCCAGGCAACCAGTTTTATTTCTGTAAGGTTTGGTAATGTGTTAAATAGCCGGGGGAGTGTTATTCCTATTTTTAAGGAACAAATTAGGAGAGGGGGGCCGGTAGAGGTTACCCATCCTGATATGAAGCGATACTTTATGTTAATATCCGAGGCCTGTAGTTTGGTGATGCAAGCCGGAGCCATGGGAAGCGGCGGCCAGGTCTTGGTGCTCGATATGGGTAAACCCATTAAGATCGTGGATCTGGCAAGGGAAATGATAAAAGCATCGGGTTTTAAACCCGACGAAGATATTGCCATTGTTTTTGTGGGCATGCGGCCTGGAGAAAAATTGTTTGAAGAAATTATGACCGCAGAGGAGGGTATTGCCTCAACGCAAAACCAGAAAATTTTTACCGCAAAACTTTCTGCTATCGATGTGGTTCACTTGCAAAAAAACATGGATATATTACGGCAGGCGGTTAAAAATTCGGACACCGATACTATAAAGAAAACCATAAAAATGTTGATTCCTTCGTTTACTCCCACGTTTACCCCCACTATTGCAGATCACGGGCATACCAAGTAAAATAATCTTTACGCTGTGAATTACGAAACCCCCACGTTAAAAGAGTCTCGAGGGGTTTCGTAATTCACAGCTTTGCAGTGTTGATCATGATAAAAGAGAATACGTTTAAAATCATATTTTTTACTATAGCCATTTTTTTCCTGGCGGGTTTTACTGTTCCCGCAAAAGCCGCAAACATTTCAGATGTCTTTTTTAACGTAGATGCGAATTTCGATGTCGGTGAATCATCTCAAGTCCAGGCCGTTCTCATTAAAACTGCCGCTAATCTCTATTTTTATGTCCAAAAGGACTGGTGGGAGGCGCAGGTTCCCGCCAAGCAAAGTGAAATTATAAATAATCTGGACGTTTTATCTTCTGAGTTTGATAAAAAGATATACCCGACATTGACTTCGGTATTTGGTTCTGAGTGGAACCCGGGAGTTGACGGTGACAGCAAGACCATTATTTTATTCCATGCTATGAAAGAGGGGGTCGGAGGATATTTTCGCTCCAACGACGAATACATCAAATTACAGATGCCAAATTCCAATGAAAAGGAAATGTTGTATTTGCCAATTTCACAGATTGATAACATCTCTAAGTTAAAAGTTTTTTTGGCGCACGAGTTTGTCCACCTTATTACTTTCAACCAAAAAGATCGATTGCGGGGAGTCCAGGAAGACGTTTGGTTAAATGAGTCTCGTGCCGAATACGCAGCAACTATTTTAGGATATAACGGTTTGTATGAGGGCAGTAATTTACAGGCGCGCTTGAAAAATTTTTTAGAAAGGCCGTCTGATTCGCTGGTCGAGTGGAAGGAAAATAAATATGACTACGGAGTTATTAATGTGTTCATGCATTACTTGGTTGATCACTACGGTATCAATATGCTGTCGGACTCGCTCCAGTCCCCGTTAACCAGTATTGCCAGCATCAACGCGGTCCTGGCAAAAAACGGGTATCAAGAAGATTTCTCCCAAATTTTTACCAATTGGGCAATTGCCCTTATGGTTAATGATTGCAAGGTTGGGCCGAAATACTGCTACTTGAGTAGCAATTTAGCAAATTTTAAAATAAATCCTACGCTTAATTTTCTGCCGCTGTCGGGCTCAAGTTCCCTGTCAGTAACCAATGTTACTAAAAATTGGGCTGGCAATTGGCAAAAAATTATCGGGGGGAAGGGGGATTTAACCTTGGAATTTTCGGGCGTCAAGGGGGTCCATTTTCAGGTGCCGTATGTTGTTGTCGATAAAGAAAATGTCTCGACAGTTCATTTTTTAGCGCTTGATGAAAACCAAAAAGGGAAAATATTCATTAAGGACTTTGATAAAAATAATAATGCATTAATTATTATCCCATTGCTTGAAGATAAAACGAGCGGTTTTTCTAATTCGGAATTTACCTACCCCTACACCTTTAAGGTATCAATTTCCGGCCAGGTTCAAGAGGATGAAGCGGCATTGATTGAATCGCTCTTGGCCCAAATAGCTTCTTTAAAACAGCAGATCGCGGCGCTTCAGTCAGGCGAGCCCAAAAACCCCCTTGCGGTTTCCTGCTCGTCAATTACCGGCAACCTTTATATTGGCATGACTGGCAGCCAGAAAGTAACGTGCCTCCAAGAGTTTTTGAAATTACAGGGCGGGGCCGTGTATCCGGAAGGACTGGTAACGGGAAATTTCGGAGCCCTTACGCGCCTGGCCGTAGTGCGTTTTCAAGAAAAATATGCCAGTGATATTTTGGCTCCATTGGGGCTTTCTTGGGGCACTGGATTTGTGGGGTCGTCGACTCGCCAAAAAATTAACCAGCTCTTGCAAGTAATGTAACAGGTCTAATGGTCAATAATATTCCATGAACGAAGCATTTGAAGTATTAAAAAAAGAGCTGCCGGGTTTGCAAAAAAACGTTCTACTCAAAGACCATACGACATTTAAAATCGGCGGACCCGCCGAATATTTTTTCATAGCCAAGAAGAAAGAAGATGTGGAGCGAGCGATTAGGGTGGCTCAAAAACTAACATTACCACTGTTCATTTTTGGCGGAGGCAGTAATTTACTAGTGTCCGATGCGGGCCAAAAGGGGTTGGTGGTAAGAATGCAAAGCGGCGCAAAAACATTCGCTCTATTGCCCGGTAACTGCATTCGGGCATACGCAGGAGTTTCTTTGTCAGATGTGGTTTTATTTTCTATTAAAAAATCGCTTGGCGGGTTGGAATGGGCGGGCGGTTTGCCCGGAACATTTGGTGGCGCTATTCGGGGGAACGCCGGAGCATTCGGCGGCGAAGTTAAGGATTCTATTATTTCGGTTCAGGCCTTTGACGATCACTTTACCTTAAGAAATTTTACCAACGCCCAATGCAAGTTTTCATACCGCAGTTCTATTTTCAAAGAAAAGGGCTGGACGATTATATCAGCAACGGTGGCCTTAAAAAAAGGCAATAAGAAAGAATTGCGTAGTGTTGTCGATTCGCGGATTAATTATCGAAAAGAAAAGCATCCCCTGGAATATCCCAGTGCCGGCAGTGTGTTTAAAAATGTTGATGTGAAAAAGATTCCGACGGAGTTTAAAAGTACCTTTTTAGATAAAATAAAAAAAGATCCTTTTCCAATTGTGCCGGCGGCCTGGTTTATTATCGGAGCTGGCTTAACCGGCGCAAAAATCGGCCAGGCGCAAATTTCAAACAAGCATTCAAACTATATTGTAAACCTGGGAGGCGCCAAAGCCCAAGATGTGCTACAATTAATTCAGTTAGTGAAAGACACGGTTAAAAAAAAGTATGGCATTGAGTTGGAGCAAGAAATACAATATCTTAAGTAATTTAAATCTCAAATCTCAAAGTGCAAAGTTTAGGCATGCCGCGCGCCTCGGCGCGCGGCTAACTTTTTAATTTTAAATTATCATTTTGCATTTTGAGGTTTGAATTTTACATTTACTATCATGAATATCATCATTAAAACAAAAAATATTGAATTGACGGATTCGCTGGAAAAATTTATCCAACAAAAAATTGGCAAATTGGAAAAATTTTCTAAAATTTTAGGGAAGGACTCTCTTGAAATGTTTGTGGAAATCGAAAAGGAAACAAATCATCATAGAAAAGGAGAAATATTTTTCGCCGAAGCCATTTTAGTCATGCCGGGCAAAAAATTGGTGGCGCGGGCAAAGAGTGACGATTTAGGTAAAGCTGTTTCTGAAGTAAAAGAAGAACTGGAAATAGAAATCAAAAAATACAAACTCAAGGCCATTGAATTGCCTCGTAGGCAAGCCAAAAAATCAAGAAAGGAAATATTCTAAAAATGCGAATCTCGTTTGGCAAAATATAAAAAGAGTTTCGGCCGCCCCTTTGGCGAGCCTCGCCTTTTGGCGGGTCTCTTTGCGGATAATTTTGAGGATGGGGAAAATTTACTGCGGTAAATTTTGCCTCGCATCCCGCCCGCCAGCTTTGTAAAAATGTGCTCGGCGTAGGCAAGCTACGCCTAAACATTTTTCCAAACCTGGCGCCAAAATTCTCTCGCAAATAGAGGCGATTGCCAAACGAGATTCGCATTAAAACAACAAAAAGCTGGCAGTTCAATCTGCCAGTTTTTTGTTGTTACGCTTTTAGTAAATTCGTAACAATTTTCACCAACTTATCTTTTTCTTTCATATCACTGACGGCGATGAGTAGTGAAAGAGCGGTCAGCGCGTTGTCATTGATCTTTTTTTCTCCTGATTCTTTATAAAGATAGTTATTTTTATCAAGAAAATATACAAATAAAAATGAACCAATGCGTTTGTTGCCATCGATGAACGGATGATCTTTAATGATAAAATATAATAAGTTAGCTGCTTTTTCTTCAATGCTTGGGTATAGTTCCTTGCCTCCGAATGTTTGGCGGATATTTCCCAATATTCCCATTACTTTGTCGGCTGATTCGGTGCCAAAAAACTCGCTGGCCTCGCCTTTATTTAGTAGTTCTTTTTTAATTTCAGTGATTACGTTTTTAACTGATGCATGTTCCAAAGTAAATTTTGCCTTACCGTTTTTTGACGCTACTACTTTATCTTTGTCGTATTGCTCCAGCAAGGTTAGGGTTTTGGAGTAGTCAGATAATAAATGCAATATTTCTTTTTCCTGTCCTGCTAATAATTCATACCCTGATTTTTGTCGCAAAAAATCCACCGCACTTTGTAGTTCTCTAAATTTGTCCTGTGCTTCTAGGAGTCGTTTTTCGTTTACGGCGTAACCTTTCACTAAATAATTTTTTAAAGTATTGGTTGTCCATACACGGAACTGGGTTGCCTTTTTTGAGTTAACTCTATAGCCCACAGAAATAATGGCATCTAAATTATAAGAGATTGTTTTATACTTTTTTCCGTCAGCGGCAGTTATTTCCATTTTGGAAATAACTGATTTTTCAACTAACTCTTTTTCTTTAAATATATTTTTTAAATGTTTATTAACCGCTGGGACTTGCACATTAAAAAGCGTTGCAATTTGTAGTTGTGTAAGCCAAATAGTTTCTTTCTGCAACTTAATTTCAATTGCAGGCCCTTTGGCAGATTTATAAATAATAATATCCCCTTTACTCTGAGCAGGGCCGAAGGGTTTTTTAATTTCTTTTTCCATAAATCCATAATATCAGAAAAAACGGAAATATAAAGTTATTTTCATACAAAAAAAGTCAGTAACAGAATTGTTGCAGACCTTGGTTTTAATAAAGAGAAACATTGTTGTTATAAATGAAAAAACTGCGCGACTTAACCAAGTCCGCAGTCATGGTGAATTGTTCAAGCACAACTCACAAAGCTCTTTCGATCACTGATCCTGCGAAGATGGAATGATCCGGTAACGCAAGGCGAAGAGGTCGAGGTCGGCTTCGTCGCCGGTGTCCATGGGGCCCATGACGGCCGTCTGGAGCTTCTCGACCGACGCGATGCGGTCTTTGCGTTCCAGTGACTTGAGGACATTTTCGTCCTTGTCACGGGCGATGGTCTTCCATGGTTTTCCGCCCCGAGAGACCTGGAGCGCCAGAGTCCCGTCCGCAGAAACAAGCTTGAAGTCTTCCTCGGTGGCCTGGTGAAGCGCAATCCTATTCCCACTACTAGCCTCGATCAGATAAAAACCTTGCTTATCCTGATACGCGTGTGGCTCTGCAGTCATGTTGCCGGCGGCGAAGAGAGCAGCTGCTCCCATGAAGCTCCTGAAGTAGAGCAGGTTGTGGCCGCGGCCGAAGTAGAACTGCCCATCCTCGTCCACGAGAACGGTGGTGAAGGCACTCCATGCCCTCGCCAGCACGCGGAGAATGTTAGCGTGATTCTCCGGCCGTTCGCCCATGACATCCACGTTGTAGGCCCAGCCATCATCGACATTTCCATACCCGAGCCGAACATAGCCGATGGTCGGTTCTGCCGCGGCTAAGGCGGCGTTGAGAGTTTCGCGAATCATGGTCATTCTCCTGTTTGTCTAACGGCTCGAATAACCGTCCGGCTTTGGCGCGCCAACCGGCACACTTTTGCCTGATCTTTGAAAGCAGTACTACATTTCCTGTTTTCAGTTGTAAATGAGCGATGGTTAATACCATATCATGATAAATGCTATATGTCAATCGATGTGCTCGTTTGTGTAAGCCGGTACATCTAATTTACAAACTCATCATTTTTAGGTAGAGTTACCTTATGAAATAGTTATCAGTTAATAGTTTGAAGTTTTGGTTAACGGGTTTCTAGTTAACTAAAAACTAAAAAACTTAAACTATGAGCTGCGCCCCGCAGGGCGCGGCGAAACCTAAAACTAAAAACCATAATGTCAATATTTACTAAACTATTTGGCGATGCCAATCAAAAAAACATTAAAAATCTCCAGCCGATCATTGAAAAAATCGGGTCTTTTGATTTGGTAATGCAAGCGCTTTCCAGCGATCAATTAAAAGAAAAAACCAAGGAATTTAAGGGTCGGCTGGCTAAGGGTGAAACCTTAGATGATTTGCTGCCCGAGGCCTTTGCCCTGACCCGTGAAGCCGCGCGAAGAACGCTAAACCAGCGGCATTTTGATTCGCAGTTAATTGGCGGTATGGTATTGCACCAAGGAAAAGCAGCGGAAATGAGAACCGGCGAAGGTAAGACATTGTCGGCGACGCTGCCGGCCTACCTTAACGCCCTGGAAGGCCGCGGAGTGCATATTGTAACCGTAAACGAATATTTGGCCAAGCGAGACATGGTGTGGATGGGACAAATATACCATGCTCTTGGCATATCGGTTGGTTGTATTACAAATCAGGCCGGATATGTTTACGACGCCGATCATAAAAACCCCGGGCATGGAATTTCCAATGACCAATTACCCTTGACCCACAGGGCATCCTCGCAGGTGCTTTCCAAATCCCGACAAGTCGAGGATCCTCGATCACAATCGGGACAAATTCCAAATTCGAATGATCCCGCCTTTGCTGAAGCTTCGGCGGGCAAGCAAAATTCAAATAATGATGAATTAGATAAAAAACGGGACTTGGTGGGCGGATTTAAGGTTGTAGAGGATTTTTTAAGGCCTGCCAGTAAAAAAGAGGCCTATGATGCCGACATTACTTATGGCACCAATAATGAATTTGGTTTTGATTACCTGCGCGACAATATGGTGGTGAATTTGTCAGAGCAAGTGCAGCGTGGGCACCACTATGTCATTGTAGACGAGGTGGATTCGGTATTAATTGACGAGGCGCGAGTGCCGTTGATTATTTCGGGACAGGCGGAGGATGCCACCGAAAAATATTACCAGTTTGCCAAAGTGGTAGCGCGCTTGGAAAAAGAAACCGATTATGTGCTGGATGAAAAATTAAAAGCAGTGAATTTTACCGAAGAGGGGCAAAATAAAGTGGTAACACATTTGGGAGCTGATCCATGGCAAGATAACGACATTGCCACCACCCACCAATTAGAAAGCGCCCTGAAAGCCAAAACATTATTTCTAAAAGACCGGGATTATGTTGTAAAAGGCCAGGAAGTCATGATTATTGACGAATTTACCGGACGCATGCTGCCCGGGCGGCGATGGTCGTCGGGCTTGCATCAAGCCGTCGAGGCAAAGGAGGGAGTACATATCCAGCCCGAGTCGGTTACACTGGCCACTATTACATTTCAAAATTATTTTCGGCAGTATAAAAAAATATCGGGTATGACCGGAACGGCGCTGACATCCGCCGAAGAATTAGATAAAGTGTATGGCTTGGATGTGGTGGTCGTTCCCACTAATAAAGAAATGGTGCGAAAGGACTTTTCCGACAAAATATTTAAAACCGAGGAAGGGAAATTTAAAGCGGTAATTCGGGAAATTAAAGAGTTGCATCAAAAAGGCCAGCCGGTGCTCGTAGGCACTAGGTCTGTGGAGCGAAATGAATATTTAGGAAAGCTATTGGAAATGGAAGGCATACCCCATCAGGTGTTAAATGCCAAAAACCATGAACGGGAAGGGGAAATTATTGCCCAAGCCGGAAAGATGGGGGCGGTGACCATTGCCACCAACATGGCCGGCCGCGGTGTGGATATTATACTTGGGGGAAACCCACCTGACCCAGAATCAGCAAAAAAAGTCCGCGAGCTTGGTGGCTTGTATGTGTTGGGAACTGAACGCCACGATGCACGCCGCATTGATAACCAGCTGCGGGGCCGCGCCGGCCGACAGGGAGATCCGGGCGCCTCACAATTTTTTGTTTCATTGGAAGATGATCTGATGCGTATTTTCGGCGGCGACCGGATAAAATCAATCATGACTGTCCTGAAAGTTCCCGACGATGAACCGATCCAGGCCGGTATGATTTCCAATGCTTTGGAATCGGCCCAGCAAAAAATTGAAGGGTTTAACTTTGATGCCCGTCACCACGTCTTAGAATATGATGATGTGATGAACAAACACCGGGAAATCGTATACAAAAAAAGACATGCTTTTTTAGTAAATCCGGTATCGTCATTGCGAGGAGCCACAGCGACGCGGCAATCTACGGATGATTTTACAGAAGGCCTGGCAAAAAAAGAAAAGGACTTAGGGGAAGATCAATTTAGACAATTGGTAAAATTCGTGGGATTGAAAGTGATTGATACGCTGTGGCAGGACCATTTGTCTAACATGGAGCACATGCGAGAGTCCGTAAAACTACGGGCGTACGGGGGCAAAGACCCGTTGGTAGAATATAAAAACGAAGGCCGGAGATTATTTACGCAAATGCTTGAGGAAATTGATGCAACGATTGGAAATAATATTTTAACCGCTCATTTGCACGCAAATGCGCCGCGGAACAACACGGAAATCCACGCAGAACAACACGGAAACGAAATCGGCCGGAATGACCAATGCCCTTGCGCTTCGGGCAAAAAGTGGAAGCGATGTGGGATGGTTAATAGTCCGGAACACCAGCAAAACATGGTGAAGTAAACATGAAAATTAATACCGTTAAAAAAATATATGCGGTTTGGGTGTATGTCAAAGACCTTGCAGAATCTAGAAAATTCTACGAAGATGTGATTGGCCTGAAGTTTAAACTTCAAGATGGTGATTGGATTGAATTTGATTTAGGCCAGACGTCATTTGGCCTGCTGCAGAGGCGTAAAGGCGATTCTTTCGAATCGCAAAAAACTCGAGTTATGTTTGAGGTCGGTAACATTGAAGCGGCAGAAAATATCCTTAGGGATTATGGGATAAAAATAATAGGGGATTTAAGAAGCGAATCGTACGGGAAATTACTTACATTTGAGGATATTAATGGGCATTGGTTAGAATTCTTTGAACCCACATGAAAGAGTTAGAAAAGAAAATTCATCAATTTTTAAAAGTAAGAAAATGGGATAATTTGCGTCCTTCCGATTTGGCAAAATCCATTATGATTGAGGGGGCTGAATTATTAGAATTATTTCAATGGGAAAATCTTTTGCTTAAAGACGTGAAGAAGAATGAAGAAAAACTGAAAGAAATTAAAAAAGAGCTTGCCGACGTGTTAATTTATGCCATTCAAATGTCAGTATTATTAGGGTTTGATACTCAAAAAATTATTTACGATAAAATTGCCCATGTTGATAAAAAATATCCGGCTGCCGTGGTAAAAAATAGGTTCCGCGACGCAAAAAGCAATAGTAATTATTGGCGCATAAAAAAAGAATACAGAAAGAAGGGTTTATAAACATAACTCAATTTTATCGCAAGCAATAAAATTCGCAGATTCACGCAGATGTCACGCAGATCAACGCAGATTACGAACGTATCGTATCCGCGAAAATCCGTGTACTAATCCGCGTATATCTGCGGATTTTACGAAGTAAAATGACAGAAAATAATATTAGGGAATTAATTAAAGAAGTGTTGGGAAAAGGATATTTGATGAGTTTGGGTACAATAGACGATGGTGGAGTTTGGGTTTGCGACGTCATATTTATTTTTGACGATCAGTTGAATATTTTTTGGATGTCGGACCCAAATACGCGGCATTCAAAAGCAATTTTGCAAAATAAAAAAGTTGCCGGAACGATTACGGTGAATTTGCCGGGGGAATATAATTTGGGAATTCAATTTGAGGGCCGGGCAGAAAAAATTGAAGGCGCGCGATTTGATTTGGCAAAAAAGCATTACGCAAAACGCCGAAAATCAGAACCGAAAGAGGTCGACGATGTTTTAGATGGTGATTCTTGGTATCGGCTAATTCCAGCAAAAATAGAATTAATTCACGAAAAGTTGTTCGGTTTTAATAAGCAAAAATTCCAGTTATGAAAAAAATAGTTTACATACCCATATTATTGTTGTTACTGGCAGGCCTTCGGTCTGGATTTTATTTTAAGGGCGCTGTTTTGGATTTTTATAATAACGCTGCAAAGAATTTGGAACACATTCAGCAGGGTGATTTTGGCATAATCGTCAGCATGGCTACAAAAAATATTTTCACTCCGCCGCCGCTGAATATTGGCGGACAAGAAAATAATGCTGTTTTTGTAAAGGCAAATATTATTGCCCAAACCAATATTCAAAGGTTTAACAATGGAAATTTTCCGCCACTTATGGAAAATGCAAAACTAAGTGCCGCCGCCCGCGCCAAAGCCGAAGATATGTTTAAAAACCAGTATTTTGAGCACATTTCGCCTTCGGGAGTTGATCCGGGTACCCTGGTAAAAAGTTTTGGGTATGAATACATTGTGTCAGGCGAAAACTTAATTTTGGGAAATTTTGCTGATGAGAAAGAGTTGGTGCAGGCCTGGATGGACTCACCGGGGCACCGCGCCAATATATTACACAACCGTTTTACGGAAATTGGGGTGGCGGTGGTAAAGGGCATCTACCAGGGTCGCAGTGCTTGGATCTCAGTGCAAGAATTCGGTCTGCCGCTTTCGGTCTGTCCCGAGCCGCCTGTTAGCGCAAAGCAGAAGATTGAAAATAATAAAATTACCCTGACCGAGCTTGAGGCCCAAATTAATACGAAGCGCCAAGAAATTAATAACACTAACCCGCGTTCGTCCCAATACAATGCGAAGGTGGATGAGTACAATAATTTGGTGGCTCAATATAACCAATTGGCGAATTCAACTAAAGATTTGATTGTAAATTATAATAGTCAAATTAACGCGTTTAATGAGTGCGTAGTGGGAAATTAAGCGAAATCCCAATGACTAATTCCCAATGACCAATCAAATCCCAATTACCTAATAATCAAACCGTTTTAGAATTTAGGGTTCGGAATTTATTTGGGATTTGGAGTTTGGGATTTCAGATGTAGTGGAACACGTTGCTATTACGAAAAAGAACTGGGGATTTATTGAAAAGATTTTGGATGGGTCAAAAACCATTGAGTCGCGCTGGTATCTTGCAAAGCGCCCACCTTGGAATAACATTAAAAATGGGGGATACTGTGTATTTTAAAAATTCGGGCGAAAAAGTTTCAGTAAAGGCCCAAGTTAAAAAACTATGGCAATTTATTTGTTTAAAGCCCGATGTTAAAAAGATTTTAAATAAATACGGGAAAGATATTGGCATGGAGAAAAAAGATGCGGCGGAATTTGCACGCAAATTCCGCGACAAAAAATATTGCATTTTAATTTTTTTGACTCAGGCCAAAAAAATTAAGCCATTTGAAATTAACAAAAAAGGTTTTGGTGCCATGGCTTCCTGGATTACCGTTGAAAAAATTAAAAATATAGCTGTATGAAAAAAATATTAACTCTGCTGATAATTCAAAAAGAAGATAAGATATTATTGGGTTTAAAAAAACACGGGTTTGGCATGGGAAAATGGAATGGGTTTGGGGGAAAGGTAAATAAAGGTGAAACTATTGAAGATGCGGCACAGCGGGAATTACTGGAAGAATCGGGTTTGGTCGTCCAATCCATGGAAAAAATCGGGGTGTTGAATTTTGTTTGGCAGGGAAATCCGGAAATTTGGGAAGTGAATATTTTTAAGGCCCATGAATTTATTGGTCAGCCGCAAGAAACAGAGGAGATGAGGCCCCGATGGTTTTTATTGAAAGATATTCCGTTTGAGGCCATGTGGCCAGATGACAAACACTGGCTTCCGTTATTTCTGGAAAATAAAAAATTTAAAGGGATATTTTTGTTTAACCAAAGCAATGTGATAGAAAGTTACAACCTGTATGAAAGTTAGCGCTATTACAACCAGGATTTTTTTACCCCCAAAAGATGATCTGCTTTCTTTTATAAAAGAAAGTTTTTTAATTGTAAAACTGAAAGAAAAATCAGTTATAGTAGTTAATCAACGAATAACGAATTCTGTTGCGAATTTACGAAGCACCTGCGGGGAGTCCCTGCGGGTCCAGCGAAAATTAGTATTTCGATTCGTTATTCGTTGATATCTTTATGAAAATTGCCATCGTTTCCGACACTCACGATAACATGGCCAACTTTAATAAAGTCATTGATTTTTTGAATGCACAAAAAATTACCACCATGCTTCACTGCGGAGATATTTGTAATCAAGAAACCGTCAACGAAGCGATTAAAAATTTTAACGGGGAAATATTATTTGTCAAAGGAAATGGGGATTATGATTTGAAAAATTATAAAGACATGATGGAAATTGAGGCGGGGGGTGATGTAAAAAAGGGGCTTGGGCCAAAAAAAATTGCGTTTATCCATTATCCGGAACTTGCCAGAAAACTAGCCGAGTCGGGGAAGTATGATATAGTATTTTACGGCCACACCCATAAGCCCTGGGAAGAGAAAGTAGGGAATTGTCGACTGGTAAACCCCGGAGAGTTGGCCGGCCAGCGTTTCAAGCCCTGTTTTGCTATATATGATACTGAAACCGATAATCTGGAACTTAAAATTTTGGAGAAGATGTAATTTTAGATATTAGAATAGATAAAACACCAGTAACTTTGGTGTTTTTGTTTTTGCCACTTGACATCACTTCTTTTATTTAGTATACTCACAATTACATACTTTTTTAAAAAGTATTAATTAAAAGTTAAATAACATATTTTATGGAAGATTTAAAATTTGAAAGATTCACGAAAATTGGAGGTAGATTTAGCAATAAAATAAGTTTAAATAAAGCAGGTGGTTTTGGTTTTTCTTCTGGCTTCTTTAAGAAAAACAATATTAGTAAATATCCATATGTTATTATATTTTATTCAAAAAGGCCTATGGCAGTTGGGTTTTCTTTTTCGAAAGAACCAAAAGAAGGTGCGTTTAAAATTACTTTTTCAAATAGTAACACGGCATCAGTAAGCCCGAATTCTTTTATGCGTGCTTATGAAATTAATGCAAAAGATTATTATGGTAAATATGAACCCCATCAACAGAAAATTAATGAAGGAGAGAATGTTTTTTATATTCTGTTAGAGAAAAAAAATAAGGACTAGAAATCAAAAAAACCGTTGAATACGGTTTTTTTGATAAATATTGACGTAAAAGATAGCGATTACTTTTGGAAAGGTTGCGCTATCAAGTACGCGCCTTTCGGCTTTTTTAATAATAACAGATTTGGCGTAGAAGGCAATGATTATTTAACCGAGTTCAACAATCAATTGCAACACCCGTGTAATTTAAGTTCATTTTAGTGGCCACGTTAAAGATTTTTTAAGCTTATTTCCCATTACAATTAATAGAAATGTGATCTCAATAGCTTTTTCCCTTCAGAAGTGTTGCAATTGATTGTTGAATTCAGCTTACAAGTAATATGAATAAAAAAGTGAAAACATTTAATTTTCCACCGCCCGATAAATTCAAAATTAATGAAGCTAATTTTGAATTAAAACTAGGAAAATTTGAAAAAAAATTAAAAAATGAGTTTTCATTTGATGATGTTTTTAGATTAGTTCCAATGGTAATATTTTATCCCCCAGTTAATAGTTTTTGGTTTTTATCTACTCAACAAATGGAAATTGTTTATTTTGGTTATTGCATTTTTATGGTATTTACATTAGTCAATAAGGTATTCAATAATATACCTAGAAAAAATAATCCAAAAAATTTTATAGAGGATCTAAAAAAATCAAGCAAAGAGCATGGTGAGTAATAGTTTTTCCCTCGTCATTGTGAGGGGGCGCGCCGCCGAAGCAATTTTCGATTATTAGCAAGATTGCCGCGTCGCCCCGCTTACGATCGGGGCTCCTCGCAATGACGGTGGGGGTGTGGGGGTTACGCCACAAGAGATTGACATTATTTATTAATAAGTGTAAAAATAGCCCACAGGGGGTAACCTAAAAGATGGTAGCATTCCTGACGTTTGCCAGTGGAGGCAGGTGGTATCTAGGAGGTGCTATGCTTTTTTGAGGAGGGAAGCGTGACACGGGAAGAGGTGTTCAGAAAAATTGGGGAGGTTGGCCTCCCTGAAGACACGGATGTAACGCTGAAGGCACTGCTAGCTCTGGGGGCGAACCCTTCTGATGTCCTACAGATTTCTGAAGGATTCAAAACCGTCTTGAAGGGCTGGCAAGTTGCCCGAGGCGAAGCAGATTCCCTGAGCAGGGAAGTGGAGATTCTGCGCCGCCGCCTGGCGGATCTGGAGAAACACCGTGTTTCTCATGTGGCATGATGCCTCGATTGTTGCGGAGGACCCCTCTTGCAACCAAATGTATTCGAAAGCTCGGCAGAACATGTTCTGCCGAGCTTAAATTTTTAATGGCGGAGTAACTGCTCACTGGCTTCCAACCAACCACCATACCCCAGGCGTCATTGCGAGGCCGGAGACGGGGCGAATTTGTTGCGACAAATTACGCCTCGCGTCTGGCCAGCCGTGGCAATCCCTGTTCGTTTTAGTGGTGGAGATTGCCGCGTCGCGTGCGCGCTCCTGAGTCGGGATTTTCCCGCCTTTCGGGCGGGAGAAATCTCGCGACTTTACGCAATGACGGGAGGTGTAACATGTCCAGTGAGCAGTTACATGGCGGACTCTTGCAAATTTTCATAAAACTGTTTACAATAAAAAATCAGTTTTTTTGAATCTCATTCATTTTATGCAACAAAAATATCTCATTTTTATTGCGATTGCGATTCTGGCCATTTTGGCTGGTAATTTTGCGTATCCTAATTATGTTGACCGGGGAGTCGACTTTTTAAATGCCAAATTTTCCTGGCACTTGCCGCATATGTGGCAAAAGCCCTATGTGCTTGGTTTGGATTTGCAGGGTGGTGTTAATTTGGTCTACCAAGCAGATCTTACTGCCGTGGAAGACAAGTCCGGGGCCATGGCCGGGCTTCGCGACGTCATTGAGCGAAGAATTAATTTATTCGGCGTTTCCGAACCCGTGGTGCAAATTCAGGGTCAGGATAGGTTGCTGGTTGAGTTGCCGGGAGTCAAGGATGTCAAACAAGCTATTGAGATGATCGGCCAAACCCCGTATTTGGAATTTGACGAAGCGCGCACCGAAGCCGAGACCCAGAAAATCTTAGACAAAATAAAAGAGGTGCAAGTAGCCCAGGAAAAAAACGAAGATATTCAAAAAATAGAGGACTGGGAATTGGCGCTTCAAAATCCCTACATTAAGCCAACGGAATTAAACGGAAAATATTTGTCAAAGGCCACGGTGCTCTTTGACCAAATTACCTTCAAACCCCAAATTCAGCTTCAGTTCAACAGTGAAGGGGCAAAATTATTTGAAGATATTACGGCTCGAAACATCGGTAAACCCTTGGCCATTTTACTGGATGGCGCTTCTATTATAGATACCACCGGCGATAACATTATTGATCAAAATGATTTATACGCCCCGATTATTCAAGACAAAATTAGCGGGGGCACGGCCGTTATTACGGGCGACACCAGTGCTGCGGTTGCCAATAACATTGCCCGGCGCCTAAATTCAGGGGCTCTGCCCGTAAAAATCGGCAGCCCGATTTCCCAGGAAACCGTGGGTCCATTGCTGGGGAGCGAGTCATTGCAAAAATCCCTGTGGGCGGGGATATACGGTTTGGTTGCTGTAATGTTGTTTATGATTATTTTCTACCGTCTGCCCGGACTCATTGCTTCTGTGGCACTTTTAATTTACGTTGCGGTTACGCTTTCTATATTTAAGTTAATACCAATTACCCTAACGCTGGCCGGAATTGGGGGTTTCGTTTTATCTATTGGCATGGCGGTGGATGCCAACATTTTAATTTTTGCCAGAATGAAAGAGGAAATCAAGCGAGGAAAGGGTTTGTCATTGGCAATTAAAGAAGGATTTTCCCGCGCCTGGCCGTCTATTCGCGACAGCAATATAAACTCGTTGATTGTGTGCGCCATTTTATTTATTTTTTCCACGTCTTTCATTAAAGGTTTTGCATTAACGCTTTCTTTGGGTATTATTGTATCACTGTTTTCCGCCATTTTTATTACCCGTATTCTATTAATGGTATTTGTCGGGCCACGGCTGGAAAAATTCAAGTGGCTTTTATAACAGCGATCCTAATTTACGAATATCATCCGAATGATCCGAATAAAAACTTCTAGGTGACGTTATTCGGAACATTCGGATGTAGATTTGGATCATTCGGATCGCATATCAAATGTTTTCTTTCACTAAATATTCAAAATTCTACTACCTTTTTTCGGGAGTATTAATTATTGCTTCCATAGTTTCTTTGGCGGTCTTTGGTTTGAAATTCGGCATCGAGTTTACCGGAGGAAGCACGATGGAAGTTAATTTCACAGAGGAACGTCCCGCAAATTCAACCATATCAGAAGCGTTGGCCGAATTTAACTTGGGAGAAATCGTGGTGCAGCCAACAGGAGACAAAGGAGCAATACTGCAGTTTAAAGGCGTTGATGAGGCGACTCATCAAAAAGTGCTGGAAAAATTACAGTCGGTATCTGGCTTGGAAGAAAAAAGTTTTCAGTATATTGGTCCATCGGTGGGTAATGAATTGAAAAATAAAACACAGATTGCCATCGCCTTGGCGCTGGTGGCTATCACGCTATACATTGCTTTTGCCTTCCGTAAAGTTTCCCGGCCCGTATCTTCTTGGAAATATGGAATGACTTCACTGGTTGCGCTCTTTCACGATATCATAATTCCCCTGGGGGCATTTTCTTTATTGGGGCATTTTTATCATACACAAATTACTATTCCTATTATTGCGGCCCTTTTGACCATTATTGGTTTTTCAGTGCACGACACCATTGTCATTTTTGACAGGATCAGGGAAAATATTTTACAGAAAGGCACCGCTTTATTCAGCCAAACCGTTGACATGAGTTTACAGCAAACGATCGGGCGATCTATTAGTACCGTGGTCACGGTTTTAATTGTAATGTTTGCGTTATTCTTTTTTGGCGGAGAAACATTAAAATACTTTTCGTTATCACTGATCATCGGCGTGGCCTCCGGGGCATATTCTTCTATTTTTATTGCCGCGCCCCTGCTGGTAACCTGGCATAACTGGAGCGAAAAAAGAGCGCAAAAAAGAGGATAAAAAATAGTAAAAAAATGGGCTTGACCCCGCACCACTTTCACTAAATAATGATAAGCAGGTTTCATAGCATTGTTAGCTAAAAAGTATTATAAACACATCTTAAATATCTTGTGAAAGTGGTGCGGGGTTGACATATTTTTTATGGTATGTTAAACTCAATTTAACGATATATATTACCTATGAATAATCTTAATTACTCGCAACTTTACGCTAAAATCACCAAGGGCTTAACTCCCAAAACAAAAGATATTTTTGACCGGCGCTTTGGAGTTAAAACCGGCAAGGTGGAAACCCTTGAGTCCATTGGAACAAGCATGGGCATTACCCGCGAACGGGTTCGCCAAATAGAAGAGGTGGGTTTTACTCATGTCAGAAAAAACCACCAAGATGTGCTTGATAAAGTATTTGCTGAATTTGAACAATACTTTGAACAAAAGGGCGGTTTTAAAAAAGAAGACGCGGTGCTCACTGAATTAGGGGGCTTAAAAAACAAGGCCGCGGTGTTGTTTTTCCTTACGCTAGGAGAACAGTTCAAAAGGGTTTGCGAGAAAAAGGATTATGCTTATTTCTGGTCAACCATTGATGAGCCGGAAAAAAAAGTTAAAGAGACGTTAAATTCCCTGGCCCAGGATTTGCAAAAACATGCCAACCCCTTGCCAAAGCAAGAAATGATGGCCAGCTTTGCTTTAAGCCATAATCTAAGCAACGAGGCACTGGAATCGTACCTTGAGGTTTCAAAGAGAATTCAAACTAATAAAGAAGGGAAATTTGGATTAATTGAGTGGCCCGAAATCCGGCCGCGGAGCGTCAAGGACAAGGCCTTCTTGGTATTTAAAAAACACCAAAAACCGTTGCACTTCAGGGAAATTACCACGTTAATAGATTCACTGGAAATCAACCAAGCTACTAAAAAAACGCATCCTCAAACGGTTCACAATGAATTAATTAAAGACCCACGGTTTGTGTTGGTGGGCAGGGGAATGTACGCGCTTGGCGAATGGGGGTATGTACCCGGAACCATTAAAGATATTATTTCCAGTGTGCTTAAAGAAAAACCGACCCTGGCAAAAGAGGATATCGTAAAAGAAGTTCTGTCACAGCGGTTCGTGGAAAAAAATACCGTTTTGATTAAACTGAACGACAAGAAATATTTCCAAAAAGATCCCGAGGGAAAATATTTTTCCGTGGAAACCCAGACGGCATAAGATATTATAGGATGTTATTTAAAAAGGCGCCCCCGCGGGGGCGCCTTTTTTTGCGCAATAGGTTGATGCATTGATTTTGGGTTTTATGGGAGTATAATAAAGGTAATTTAAATTTTAGCCCATGATTATTTACTTTTTTTGGGGAAGCATCGCTTTACTTATAGCAACCCTCATTTTTTATGCGGTTTTCTTTGCTTTGGCCAACTATTGGAAAGAGACCCCAGTAAATTTGGTGGTTGTTCCACTGCTGTACACTTTCGATTTTTTCATCATTGGTTTTGTGGTCATTGCATCGCTTTCCATTTTTTTCCAATACTTACCAGATATTATCAAAGTGGCCGGCTCATCCTAAATTTGAAATTTGAAATTTGAAATTTGAAATTTGAAATTTGAAATTTGAAATCAATTTGAAATATTTGAATTTAAAATAATTAAATCGGTCAATATTTTGCTTTGTCAAAATGTTGACACCTAATTATTGAAAATTGAAAATTGAAAATTGAAAATTCAATTTCAAACTTTTTTTGAAATTGTTATGTCTTCCAAATATTTCTTTTTTTTAACTCCGCTCAACAATATCATATTGGGGGCTTTTTGGTGGGTTTTATTAATGTTATTAGTGCTTTTTGTGCCGTTTTTACGGGTATGGTGGTGGGTGTTTTTCCCTCTATTTTTATCTATTGAATTACGGACACTCTATTTTTGGTGGCTGAATTGGGATTTTGCTTATGCTTCTCAAAAATGGGTGGTGCTTGAAATAATTCCTCCCAAGGAAGTGTTGGTGCCATTAAAAGCCATGGAAGATATTTTTACCATTATGTGGCCGGTGCTTTATGCTCCTCCCAATTGGCGGGAACGATGGTTTGAAGGGGCGTTGGCGGATCCCTTTGGCTGGATGTCTTGGGAAATGGCAAGCATTGAGGGGAAATTGCATTTTTACGTACGGGTGACGGCTTCACATCGGTCAAGCTTGGAGACCGCTCTGTACGGGCACTACCCGGAGCTGGAAATTACCGAAGTTCCCGATTACACCAAAAACGTTCCGCAAAATCTTCCCAATGAGGAATGGAACACCTATGGGGAAGATTTTATTTTAGGCAAACCCGCGCCCTATCCCATTCGGACCTACGAAAAGTTTTTCGAACCCCAGGGTGAAAAAATTTCGGCCGAAGAAAAAAGAATCGATCCCCTTTCTTCATTGCTTGAACTGATGTCAAAATTAGGGCCGGGTGAGCAATTCTGGCTGCAATTTATCACCATGTCATCCGTTGAGCTCGGGTTCATAAAAGAAGCGAAACAATTAATTGAAGAGTTATCCAAGCGTCCGGTAAAAAAAGTAAATACGTTTTGGGAAGAAATTATGCAAATGGCTTTCCATTTAATCTACGGCCCCAAAAAAGAGGGTTCGGGGGAAAAAGCAACCTGGAAATGGCTTGAATCAACCAAAACCGAAGAGGGTGAAAAGGAATTATTGCTTACCCCCGGAGAAAAAGAAATTCTCGTAGAAATTGAAAATAAATTAAAGCGGCCCATATTCAGAACCGTTATCAGGGGGGTGTATGTTGCCCGCCGAGAGAATTTTAGTTCGTCCAATAGGATCCTTACTCGGGCATATTTTTCTCATTTTCAAACTACGAATTTAAATCATATCAGGTTTACAGTCACAACTCGTCCTAAGACCCATTATTTTTTCCGCAAAAGCATTCCCTTTGTGCGGTCAAGGAAAATGTTCAGAAACTATATTTTAAGGTTTACCCCGTTATTTCCCGATCTAAAAAAAGAGTGCCCCCTGCTTTCCACTGAAGAATTGGCGACTTTGTTTCACTTCCCATTGAAAATTACGGGTCTGGTGGCTCCTACCATGGCGCGGGTTGAGTCAAAGAAGGGAGGCCCACCACCAAATCTTCCTACGGAATAAAATTCTAAAATCTAAACTCTAAATCCTAAACCGTTTAGAATTTAGAGTTTAGTATTTAGAGTTTCTTTTGTAAAACAAAAGTATTATGGATAACAAAAAAGTAACATTTTTTGGATTAACTTCCTTTAGGAATCAACAAAAAAAGTTTGGCATCAAGCAGGATGATCGCCGGCGTCACTTTTATGCCATCGGAAAAACCGGTATGGGCAAGTCCAACCTCATGGAAAATATGGCCATTCAAGATATCCAAAATGGAAATGGTATTGCCTATGTCGATCCGCACGGGGAAGGCGCCGACAAGCTATTAGATTTTGTACCCGCTGAGCGCATCAAAGACGTGATTTTTTTAAATCCCGCCGATTTGGATTTTCCCATTGCCTTTAATGTCATGGAAAAGGTGGACTTTAAGTACCGGCACTTAGTGGCCGGCGGGCTGATGGGGGTGTTTAAAAAGGTCTGGCCGGATGTCTGGTCAGCCCGTATGGAATACATTTTAAACAACGTTATTTTGGCGCTTTTGGAATACCCCGATTCAACCCTTTTGGGAGTCAACCGCATGTTGGCGGACCCCGAATACCGCGCCAAGGTAGTGGCGGAAGTCAAAGACCCTATTATCCGGTCTTTCTGGGTGACTGAGTACGCCCGTTACACTCAGCGCTATGAAATAGAAGCCACGGCGGCTATTCAAAACAAAGTGGGGCAGTTTGTGTCCAATGCTTTGATCCGCAATATTATTGGACAGACAAAGTCCACCATTGATATGCGCCGCATTATGGATGAGCAAAAAATTCTCATTTTGGACTTATCAAAAGGCCGCATCGGGGAAGATAATTCACGGCTATTAGGTGCGCTGCTTATTACCAAGATTCAGTTGGCGGCCATGTCGCGGGTGGATACTCCCGAACAAGAACGTAACGACTTTTATTTATACGTTGATGAATTCCAGAACTTTGCCACCGAATCATTTGCCAATATTTTGTCCGAGGCCAGAAAATACCGATTGTGTTTGATTGTGGGGCACCAGTATATCACCCAAATGGAAGAAGAAGTGCGCGATGCTATATTTGGAAACGTGGGAACGATGGCCGTTTTTCGGGTGGGCGCGGAAGACGCCGAATTTTTGGAAAAAGAATTTTCACCGGAGTTTATGGCAACGGATTTGGTAAACTTAAGCAAGTATAATATCTATTTAAAGTTAATGATTGATGGTGTGGCCAGTCACCCATTTTCGGCAAAAACATTGTCGCCGCCAGTGCCTTTAGAACAATCCAATCGAGATAAAATTATTGACGCTTCCCGCGAACGCTATGGAGTGGCGCGCGAAATTGTAGAAGATAAAATTATGCGCTGGACTGAAGGTGGTGGTGATGGCGCTTCTCAAAAAACTGAAACCAACAAAAGACCCGGCGTTTTTAGTGCCCCCAAATCAATGAGAAGCGAGGGGCGTCAAGACCATCAAAAAAACCAACAAGGCGACACCGAGCAAAAACTGTATGATGCCGTATGTTCTTTATGCAACAAGCCGACAAAAATTATTTTTGAACCGATTGAAGGCCGCCCGGTGTATTGCAAATCATGCCTTAAAAAGATTAAAAAAGCTGCCGAAGAAAAAAATAACATTGAGTATCCGCGTGTTTCCATGGGAGATTTCCAGCCAAAAAAAGGAGAACTGTCATCCGCGCCCTCAAGTAAAAGCACTGTAGAAAATATTCCTTTTCGCTTGTCTTCAAATAAGGGGTCCAGTCGGGCACCTGAAAATTCCCGTTCGCCAACGGCACCGGTCGGCGGCCAGAAGGGAGGGATACAACGTAAAGAAATTAATTTGTCGGAATTAAAAAAAGCCATTACTGATTCATTAGCCCACCAATCAAAGGATGTAACAGAAGAGGAAGAAGCAGATGATGCACCCGATGCACCAGCGGCGCTGCCAGAAAAACAATCTTTTGCAGAGGAAAATCCGGCGTCAAAATCGCCAAAATCACCACCGGCGCCAAAAGAAGAAAAAAATAAAATTATTAATCCGGGTGGAAAAATTGGAATCTAGTCCTCGTGACCCCTTGCATCTCACTTATTCATTCCCGTCATTGCGAGGAGGAGCGACCGCGGTCGGGACGACGCGGCAATCTCGTTTCATGTAATTAAGAGAGATTGCTTCGTCATCTGCGCCTTCCTCGCAATGACAAGAGGCGTGAGGGGTTACTAGTTCTCTTGTAAAACCATGAAATATCTTACTGATTTTGATGTGGAGAATAAAAGGGTGTTGGTGCGCTGCGATTTTAATGTGCCCCTTGATGATACGGGAAATATTTTAGACGACTTCAGGATTAAAAAAACGCTACCGACCTTACAATATTTGCTTTCAAAAAAAGCAAGAATAATATTAATGAGCCATTTAGGGGAGGCGGAAGGCAAGGTAGTGGAGGGCTTAAGGTTGGGGCCAATTAAAAATACACTGGAAGAATTATTGGGCCTTTCCATAAAAAAAACCACTGATTGTATCGGTCGCGAAACCAATGACCAGGTAATGCAACTTGCGGCAGGGGAAATTATACTGCTGGAAAACCTAAGGTTTCACAAAGAAGAAGCCGAAAATAATGCGGAATTTGCCAAAGAGCTTGCGGGGCTTGGCCAAGTATATATTAATGATGCTTTTTCGGTCTGCCACCGAAACCATGCTTCGGTGTCGGCCATTTGTCAATTTTTACCTTCCTTTGCCGGCTTGCTACTGGCAGAAGAAATAAAAAACTTAACAAAAATTTTGGAGAATCCCTCGCGCCCGATGCTGGCAATAATTGGCGGAGCAAAAGTAAAAACGAAAGTAATGTTTATTGAAACATTTTCAAAAATAGCTGACACGGTTATCATTAATGGACTAATAAAAAAAGAAATACTGCAAGAAAACATACATCTTAAACATCCCGAAAAAATAATAAGCCAGATTGATCCGTCGCCCTCCCTTGACATCAGCCAAGAGAGCATTAATGTGTTTAAAGAAAAAATCATGGCAGCCAAAACGATCGTATGGAACGGCCCGTTCGGAAAATTTGAAGAAAAAAAGTATGAAACCGGTACGCTGGAAATTGCCAAGGCCATTATTAAAAGCCAGGCATTTTCGGTGGTAGGCGGGGGAGAGACCATTGAATTTTTACACAAAGAGGGTATACTCTCACAATTCAGCCACGTCTCCCTGGGCGGCGGGGCAATGCTAAGTTTCCTGGCCGGAGAACAGTTGCCGGGACTGGTGGCTTTGGGATAACATTATGAAAGTTATTATCGCGCGCCATGCAAAAACCAATGAAAACGCCGGGGAAATCATCATCGGCCAGGAATCAGAAGTCCTTTTAAATGAAGAGGGGGTTTTGCAAGCAAACAAATTGGCCGATTTTTTAAGAAAAGAAACCATTCGTGTTGCATACGTAAGCCCGCAGAAACGGGCAGTGCATACGGGAAGGGAAGTGCTTGCTAATCATCCTAAAGTTAAACTCATTCACGCGCCTCATTTAAAAGAACAGAATTTGGGGATTTATGAAGCGTTGGGAAAAGCTGAATGGAAAGAGATAAAAAAACAAGCCAAGGATCCATTTCATTTATTCAAGCCACCCCAGGGCGAATCGTATTTAGAATTACAAAAAAGGGCAAGGGTTTTTTTTGATTATTTAATGGAATTCCACGAACATGACACGGTTTTTATGGTCAGCCACGGAGGAACGTTGGGCGTATTATATTTGGATTTGTTTGGCAAGGAGCTGACTGAAGAAAATTATAGAGCCCACAAGCCGGAAAATACCGCGGTAACTATTTTGGAGATTTCCAAAAACAGCCCCATAAAGGTACACAAGCTAAATAGCTTAGAGCATCTTGATTAGTTACACTTTGGGCACTTGGTGTTGGTGATATTGTTGAATTTTTAGAAAAAGAAGGTATGCTTTCACAATTCAGCCGCGTTTCTATTGGCAGAGGAGCGATGTTAAGTTTTTTGGCAGGCGAAGAGTTACCGGTGTTAAAAGCATTAGAAAAATAATCAATTTTCAAGTTTAACTATTCGCTTGTTCGTACGAATAAGCGAATAGTTTGTAAAAAATATGCCAGGAGAACTGCCATCAAGCGAAAATCCAAAAGAAGAATTACAGCCAGATTTTTTATTGCCAGATCAACAGCCATCAATAGAAGAACGAGAGGGTAAAGAATATAACTTTGATATAATGAATAAAGCAGAGGTTTCAATGGCTCGCTTAGTCAAGAAATTAAAAAATAACATTGAAGATGGAGATTACAGCGCCCTACTGAGCGATGATACGGGCGGTAGAATTCCAACATTAGTTTTAAGGAAAATAATGTTGGAAAAGGGGCCGAATAAAAATATAAAGACATATTTTTTGTCGGCCGGATTGGGTAATACTCCCATGAAATTTATGGATGATCGTTCGGAAAAAAGAAAATATCAAAAAATGATAACATACCTTAAAAATATGGATTTTGGAGATAAAAAGTTATTGGTTGTTACGGAATATATGAGCATGGGCAATACTTTGGATGGTATAGGCGAAGCATTAAAAGACATTGGGGCAAATTTTGATTTTGCCATACAATCTACTAATGAAGATTATGATAAAGTAGATAGGTTGACGGATGCTTTTTATGGTGAATTTAATGCAGAATCTTTTGTTGGAATAAATAAACCTATTCAATACGATAATTCTTTAATGGGAGTGTTAAAAAGAGGAGAGGATAGAGGAAGATATTCTCCCATACCAGAAACTATTATAAAGCATGTAAAAAATGAAGGAAGAGAATTGTCGGAAGAGGATATTAATAAAATTTTTGGTATAAATTCATGGGACGACGTTTTTACAAGGGTGCATAAAAAAAGATCCAGAATTGCTAAAAAAATACAACAAAGTGAAGATGGGGCCACTAACAAAAAAAGAAAAAAATGAAATTCAAAGGAATATAAATTTAGCAAGGGAGGATGTGAGTTTAATGATTGAAAGAATTATTGAACAGGTTTGGCCAAAAGAAGATATAGAAAAATAACTATGGAATTAATCAGGGATTTTAAAAAACTCAATAAACACGATGCCGTCATTGCCGGCGGCAAAGGCACTTCTCTTTTTTTGGGGGGGCGAAAATCGCCATAGATGTCATAAAAACAGGTGATGTGGTAGAGTTAGGTGCGGATAACGGTATAATTAAGATTATAAAATGGTAACTGCTCACTGAACATGAAAAATAGGATCAATTACCTTTTTCCGTCATTGCGAGCCGCCCGCAGGCGGCGTGGCAATCCAGTAGTTTTACGTAAAGATTGCTTCGGCGCTCCTCGCAATGACGATTTGGCCAGTGAGCAGTTACAAAAAAAGAATTGAAAAGAATCACTGTTGGGGAAGCGGTAGAAGAAAAGGGAAATATGGATGTTGAAATGACGATTGACGCGCTGCATAATTTAGTCAAGTATCACACCGCAGTATTCTTTACAGGGGACAGTGATTTTTTGGCATTAGTGGTTTATCTGAAAAATCAAAATAAAAAAGTGTATATTTTTTCTTCACGAAATAATATCTCGCAGGAATTACGAACGGGCGCGGATGGCTACACGGATATTTTAGGTATCAATGAAATGTGGGGCAGAGAACTAAAGCACAAAGAGGAATTACCTAAGCAAAGTAGATAAAAAAACAACCCTCCTTGCGGAGGGTTGCCCTTGGATGTAATACCCTTTTAGTTTTGGAAAACTAAAAGACACCCTGATTGTATTCTAATTACATATGTATGTCAATAGTCAAAAATAAAATCAAAAACTTAGAAAACGTGGCCGGGAGGATCAAAAAAGCCGTTTACGATAACGGGCGTATTATTATTTACGGTGATTCGGATATGGATGGTATTGCATCATCAGTTATTTTACAGGAAGCCATAAAAAACTTAGGGGGTGGGGTGGGCATGGTGTTGTTTCCTAATCGGGAAGAGGATGGTTACGGTATTAATTTTCGGGCCATTGAATATGTTCGCGATAAGGCACCCGCCTTCGCCAAAGGCTTCGGCCCACTTCGCCATAGCTCCAGCGAGGCGAGCGAGGCAAGGCCCGCGCTTTTTATTACCCTGGATTTGGGGATTACCAATATTAAAGAAGTAGATGCTTTAAACGCGCTAGGGTTTAGTGTTATCATTATTGATCATCATCAAATTTTAAACGGTTTGCCGGCGGCGGAAATTATCATTGATCCAAAACAAGAAGGCGATGATTCCAATTCAACTCATTTGGCTAACGTTGGAATTACATTTTTGTTGGCACAAGAATTGTTGGGAGGCCAAATGTCTATGCAATTGAAGAATAGTTTTTTGGAGCTTACGGCGTTGGCCACTATTTCGGACATGGTGCCGCAAATCGAAGAAAATAAAATGTTTATTGAAGAGGGCTTGCGGTCCCTAAAAAACACCTTTCGGCCCGGCCTTCGGGCATTTTTAGATATTTTGGGCGAAGGCACCGTGTTGTCGGATGGGCTATATAAAGTAATTTCGGCGCTGAATGCGGCCGAGTCCATTGATTTTAAAAATGAATCGTATCAATTATTAACCACCGCTTCGGCTACGGAGGCCCGCGATTTGGCAGAAAAACTGATCGGCAAGACCAATTATAAGCAGCAAAAAATTAAAGAAGCGGTGGATGAAGTTGAACGCAGGATTTCGCAAAACCCCGATGCGTCGATTATTTTTGAAGGGGATCCGGCTTGGAAGTTAACCTTGGCAGGTCCCATTGCATCTATTATTGCCCAAAAATACCAAAAACCAACCTTTATTTTTAAAAAAGGCGACAGTGAGTCATGCGGCTCAGTGCGGAGTTTGGTTGAAGGTGAGGACTCGGTCCAAGCCATGAAAACCTGCGCCGATATATTAGTTACGTATGGGGGGCACGCCAAGGCCTCGGGGTTTCGGATAAAAAATGGGAACCTTGAAAGATTTAAAAAAGCCCTAAGTGAACATTTTAAAAATATTAATTCAAGGTAATTGCAAATAGGACTTACGCGTTTGCGTCATTGCGAGCCGCAGCGAAGCAATCTTAATACGTAGATTGCCACGCCGCGCCCCGCGGGGCGCGGCTCGCAATGACACTAGACCTGTCCCTAAATAAGATTTGTTACGAAAATTACAGATTTTGAGCTAGAAATTTGATAGAATTTTTCGGCTTGCCCATAGGCCCGTCGAAAAATTCTAGCAAATTTGTAGCCAAAATATGCAATTTGCAGTAAAATCTTATTTAGGGACAGGTCTACTGACGCAAACGCGTAAATCCCAACAAAAATAACCATGATTCTTAATCAAAAAATATATACGGTGGAAAGTGTAACTTCGGGGCATCCCGATAAAGTGTGCGACCAAATTTCAGATGCTATTTTAGATGCGTGTTTGGCCGAAGATCCCAATTCGAAAGTGGCAGTTGAATCGTTTGGCGGCCACGGGCTTTTGGTGGTCGGTGGCGAAGTGACTACCTTGGCAAGGGTAAATTATGAACAAGTAGCCAAAAACGTCTATAAAAATATTGGATACGACCAGAACTTAAACATGATCGTAAATATTGCAGAGCAATCGCCCGATATTGCTATGGGTGTAAATACCGGCGGCGCGGGCGACCAGGGGATTATGTATGGATTCGCGTGTGACCAGACACCAGAATTTCTTCCGTGGGCAATTGTAAAAGTGCATGCGTTGGCAAAAGGGCTGGAAGTACTGCGAAAAACAGGTGCTATTACGTGGCTGAAACCAGATGGTAAAACACAAATAACCATGGATCATGGAAAAGTAAGAACCGTGCTGGTAAGTGCCCAGCACGACGTTGGTGTTTTGCAAGATGAAATAAAACGGGTGCTGACAGAAAAATTAATCAAACCGATTATTGGCGATGTGACTGGTGTTGAAATTTTAGTAAACCCTACCGGTAAATTTATCCAGGGCGGATTTGAAGCTGATACGGGTTTGACGGGGCGCAAAATCATGGTAGATACTTAT
Source organism: Candidatus Staskawiczbacteria bacterium RIFCSPHIGHO2_02_FULL_42_22 (assembly GCA_001820175.1). Lineage (GTDB taxonomy): Bacteria > Patescibacteriota > Minisyncoccia > Minisyncoccales > Staskawiczbacteraceae > VGLO01. Next base: position 49,386 of record MHOT01000001.1, read on the forward strand.
TGTGGTTTGGTATTTCATGGCGGCGGATGTTTTTCTGGTAAAGATGCCAGTAAGGTTGATAGGTCCGGTGCGTATATGGCTCGATTTGTTGCTAAAAATTTGGTGGCATCGGGTCGCGCCAAGGAATGCCTGGTTTCGGTGGCCTATGCTATTGGGAAGGTGGAACCATTAATGGTGCAAGCCATCAATGAAAAGGGCGAAGATTTGAGCGCATTAGCAATTGAGAAATTTGATTTTCGTCCGCAAGCCATCATTGAAGCGCTTAACCTTAAAAAACCCATCTATCAACAAACTGCCGCCTACGGACACTTTGGAAAAGCCGGTTTGCCTTGGGAGGATATCATATAACTCACCTTACATCCCTTTGTCATTGCGAGGAGCCGTAACCCCTCACCCCCACTCACCGTCATTGCGAGGAGGAGCGACCGCAGTCGGGACGACGCGGCAATCTCGTTTTATTCAATTGAGTGGGATTGCTTCGCTGTGGCTCGCAATGACGAAAGAGAAATCTTATCACTATGAAAAAAATAACTATTTATACCGACGGGGGGTCGCGTGGGAACCCAGGTAAGGCCGCTATTGGGGTGGTTTTTTGCAACGAAATGGGCCAGGAAATTAAAAAATTCGGGGAATATTTGGGGGACAACCTTACCAATAACGAAGCCGAGTACCATGCGGTGATTTTTGCGTTAAAAAAGTTTAAAGCGGTTTTTGGAAAAGCAGTGGCGGAAGTTGCCGAAGTGGAAATCCGCAGTGATTCTGAATTATTGGTTCGCCAAATGAGCGGAAAGTATAAAGTAGAAAACGAAAAAATACAAAAGTTTTTTATGGAAATCTGGAATTTAAAAATCGATTTTCATGAAGTAAAATTCAAGGCAATTCCCCGCGAAAAAAACAAAGAGGCCGATGCGTTGGTAAACCAGGCATTAGATGCGAACGCATCGCACCAAACGCTTTTATAGGGGTAATTCAAACCGGCTTTGTTGAATAATTCATGAACACGAAGATAATTCTCCTTTCGCGTTCATGATCTATGCAACAACGTAGGATTGAGGCATTCCCAGGGTATT
>MHOT01000002.1 GCA_001820175.1 Candidatus Staskawiczbacteria bacterium RIFCSPHIGHO2_02_FULL_42_22
AGTATTTATTTTCAAGTCCAAAAGAATTAGAGGTCATGAAAGAGGCGGCATTAGCATTTGCCAAGCCGCTGGCGGCCAAGGCGATTGCTCGCGAGATACTAGAGTATCTCGCGTAATTTTAAGTTTTAAATTTTAAATGAAAATTAAATTTTTAAAATTATGAAATACGATCTTGAGGAAAGGACTGCTATCTTTTCGGAAAATATTATTCTACTTTGTAAAAAGGTGCCTCAAGATATCGTAATAAAACCAATTATCAGCCAATTAGTAAGGTCGTCAACAAGTATCGGAGCAAATTATATGGAAGCAAATGGTGCTTCTTCTAGAAAAGATTTTAGAAATAAAATATGCATATGTAAGAAAGAAGCCAGAGAAACAAAATATTGGTTGAGGATTTTAGCGAAAGCAAACGACGTATTTTCTCAGGAATGCAGAAGTTTATGGAAGGAAGCTCAGGAATTAACATTAATATTTTCAAAAATAGCCATAAATACCGCAACGAGCCAAGTCAAAATTTAATTTTGGAATTTGATTTAAAATTTAAAACTTAAAATTTAAAATTATCTATCAGATGCTTAAAAAATTAATAAAATTCAAAAATAAGGAAATAAGAGTTCGATTTGCTCCTTCGCCCACTGGGCCTTTGCATATCGGAAATGCCAGGACCTTATTATTTAATTATTTATTTGCCAAAAAGTATGGTGGACAGATAGTGTTGCGCATTGAAGACACCGATACCCAGCGTTCTGAATTAAGATGGATACAAGAAATTATTGATGAATTAACGTGGCTTGGTATTGAATGGGACGAAGGGCCGGATGTCGGCGGTAAGTTCGGGCCTTATAAGCAATCTCAGCGTCTGGACATTTATAAAGGATATTTAGAAAAGTTATTGCAAGAAAAAAAAGCATATTACTGTTTTTGTCTGCCCGAAGATTTAGAGGCCAAGCGCCAAGACCAGCAAAGTAGGGGATTGGCGCCAAAATATGATGGTATGTGCCGTGATTTACTGCAGAAAACCATTGACCAGAATTTTGCGAAAGATACTCCGTCGGTGATACGGTTTAAAATCCATGAAAAAAAGGTGAAGTTTACGGATCTTATCAGACAAGAAGTAGAATTTGACACCAGTTTAATGGGAGATATTATTATTGCCAAAACCCTTAACGAACCTTTATATAATTTTGCCGTAGTCGTTGATGATTTTTTGATGCACATAAGCCATGTCGTGCGCGGAGAAGATCACATTTCAAATACTCCGCGCCAAATATTGCTCCAGGAGGCGCTTGGTTTTGATAAAGTAATATATGCCCATTTGCCATTATTGTTAAATCCCGATAAAAGTAAAATGTCCAAGCGGGCGGGCGATGTGGCGGTGAGTGATTACCATAAAAATGGTTATTTGTCCGAAGCATTAATTAATTTTATGGCTTTACTCGGTTGGAATCCTGGAACTGATAAAGATATTTTTACGTTGTCTCAATTGGTAAAAGAATTTTCCATAGAAAAAGTGCAAAAATCAGGCGCGGTATTTAACCTTCAAAAACTGGATTATTTAAATGGATACTATATTCGAGAAAAATCTCCAAGTAGTTTAACTAAATTGTGTCTACCATATTTAGCGGAATTTAATGCACAACAATACAGTCCAAAAACATTAGAAAAAATTATTGAGGCGTATAAAGCGCGACTCAAAAAGCTTTCTGATATTAAGGACTTAACAGATTTTTTCTTTGTGGAAAAATTACAGTACGATAAAAAAATACTAGCATGGAAAGAAATGGGGGATAGAGAAGTAAAAGCATCTTTAGACCATTCCGCCAAGACACTATCAGTCGCCAAAAAGTTTGATAAAAAATCACTTGAGGAATTATTAGTGGCTGAAGCCCAAAAATTTAATTCAAAAAACCGCGGATATTTATTGTGGCCCTTGCGTGTGGCGCTGTCGGGAAAAGAGGCGAGTGCCAGCCCCTTTGAAATCGCGGAAATATTGGGCCGTGAAAAAACGTTACAAAGAATTTCCGATGCAATGAGCAAGTTGTCATAATTCTTATTATGCGACAAAAAAGGGCGGGGATCGTCATTGCGAGCCGTAGCGAAGCAATCTAGATTAGACCTGTTGCGTATTAAGGATTGTTACGAAAATTGAAGATTTTGTGGCAGAAATTTGCTAGAATTTTTCGGCTTGCCTAGAGGGCCCGCCGAAAAATTATAGCAAATTTGTGGCCCTTGACCCGCAGGGCATCCCCGCAGGTGCAATATGCAATTTGCAGTAAATCCTTAATACGCAACAGGTCTATTAATTAGAAAGATCACTTCACCGTTAGATTGCTTCGTCGTTTGCGAACTCCTCGCAATGACGATAAAAAGATATGGAACTAAAAAATTTGATAAAAAACTTAATAATTATCGGTATCATTCTGGCAGTGGCGTTTTTGAGTCAGCAGCCGTATTTTGTGGCCACCGGGAAAGACCTATACGTCAAAGGGATGGGGCAAGGTAACGACTATTGGCAAAAAGGGGTGGCGTGGGCCGAGGTTTACCTTTGGCCAAAAGTGGGCGGGGGAGTAGGGGGTATTCAAACCGCCGCCCTGGAACAGGTCAACCATCAAAAAAATAATTTCGCGCAATATACGTGGGAAAAATTCAAAGAATATTTTGCAGAAAAATTTTCAAAAACATTTGGCACGGAAGTGAAGTAGGTTTTCCGCATTGACAAGGCCTCTTGCAGGCATTATGCTCAGTATAATAAGGTTCGCATAATTATAGTTAAGCGCACCATAAGAGTATAACATTATGGAACAAAGTAAGATACCCATACCAAGACATATTAATGATTTTTTGGATTGGATAGATATAGAAAAGGGATTATCATCAAAGACTCAGGAAAACTATAGAAGATTTCTGGAAAAATTTTTAGTTTGGATGAAAAAAAATAAGTTTGAAGACCTACTTCCCCATCAACTTACCTCAGATCATGTTTGGGACTATCGGGTCTATTTATCTCGTAATTCCCTCACCTACCAAGGCCAACCCCTTAAAAAGACCACCCAAAACTACTATTTAATCGCTTTAAGGGCCTTTTTAGGCTACTTTGTAGCCAAAGACATACTTTCCATACCCCCTGACAAAATAACGCTTTCTAGGCCCGATAAAGAGCGAACAGTGAAGTTTTTGACTCTAGAACAACTTAATAAGCTCTTTTTGGCCCCGGATACCTCTAGTATTCAGGGTTTGAGAGATAGGGCCATTCTAGAGTCATTTTTTTCAACGGGAATGAGAATATCCGAGTTAACCTCATTAAATAAGGAACAGATTAGGATAGAACCTGGTATGCATGAGTTAGAGCTAGGAATTGTGGGTAAGGGTGGGCGGGCCCGAACTATTTATTTTTCAAAGAGCGCAGTAGAGTGGTTAAAAAAATACCTCGATATGCGAGAGACAAAACACGATAAAGAAAAAGCATTATTCATTAGTTACAGTGGCAAGGATAGTGCGCCCCATAGGCTGACGCCAAGAGCTATCGAAAAAAATCTTAAAAAATACATTATTTTAGCCGGTTTGCCTATTACCACTACTCCTCACGTTCTGCGCCACAGTTTTGCTACTGATCTTTTGTCCCAAGGCGTTGACTTAAGAATTATTCAGGAATTCTTGGGTCATAAAAATATTCTTGCTACACAAATATACGCCCATGTCACCAGTAAAAGGTTAAAAGATATTCACCGAAAATTTCATGGAAAAACAAATCAAGAATAACAAACCACTTCCCTGGGATGAGGTCGAAAAAGCTATTTTTAAAGAAATAGAATGGCTTAGAGGTGCTATCATCCCTTCGCCTTTCGAAAAAGATTTTTGCACAAATTGTACCTTAAGGCAAATAGCAATACTTATGATGTTAGGGAAAATTAAAGCAAAGGATATTTCTTCAACTACTAATTCTTTTTGGGGTGGTGAAAAAATGAACATTAAAAAACCTCATGGAGCTACATGGCATTTTGAAATGATGAAAACTATTGGTGGACACTTCAAATCCTTGGGATTTGAAGTCAAAATAGAGCCTACTTTGGCATGGGGCCGAGCTGATTTAGGGATATATAAAAAGGGCACATCACCACTTTTTGTGGAAGTGGGAACAGTATCTTTACCTAAATTGCTTCGCAACCTTAAGACAATGCACGAGAAATCAACAATCTTATTAGTTCCCCAGGAGGATCATGTAATAGAATTCACAATTAATGAAACGGATATTAAATATAGACAATAGACATTATAATCTTTGGATTCAAAAAAATATTGCCACCACCCAAATTTATACGCACGTCACCAACAAACGCCTGCGCGACATCCACCATCAGTTTCATTCAGATCCGGATAAAAAATAGCACCAAAAAAAGAGGGCCCAATTCCCTCTTTTTATTTAATCCAATTTGCCTGCACTGAGCGAAGTCGAAGCGAGTCGAAGTGTCGCATAATAAACTATTAATCTGTTGTATCGCCTACTATAAATTTTGCTCTATCATAGAGTTCATCATAAGTTAGTATTTCGATATTTCTTGAGTCTCGGCGAAAAAGTTCAAATGTCTTTTCTTTAATCCTTCTCTCTTTATCTTCGCATCCATTAATTTGATTCCAACAACCAATAATTAGAATTACCTTTGAGTCATAAGCTCTTTGTTTAATTTCTCTTCCATCTGTATCATGTTGCAATAACTCTAGTTTTATTTGACCGCTTGCTTTTTGCTCTAGTATTTGAGAGATACTATCAATAAGATCATTTGAAAACCTCCAGGAATTGGATCTATTTTTTTCTATTCCCCAAATCAGCGTTTCAGGTTTTTTTAATTCAACGAAAGTTGTAAACTTTTTATCGCCGAGTAAAAAATCTGAAAAAACAGTACTAGAGCCATCTGCTTCGCTGTTCGAGGCAGCAAATTCTTTTTGCAATATACTTTGAAATCGATAATCTAATCCATAACCAAAAATCCATTCGTTTTTTTCAAAAAAATATTGCCACACCTTTTCATCTTTCGAATTCTCCATCTTAATAACCTTTTTGTATTCTGAAAGATAACCCTCGTAAAGTAATTTCTTAAAAATTTCTAACTGATTTTTCCTGTAACCTATTGCCACTATGTCTTTACTTGTAACATTACTTCTTAATGTTTCTTCGATCAGTTTTATATCCGGGTTTTTATAAAAAATACTTTTAATTTTCAACAAATCAGCTTCTTCAATTCTTGCCTTTTTATCATCCGGAAATTGCAATAAAGCTATGGAGTCTAAAAAATCCCGCAATGCTTTTATTTCCCTACCAATAAAAGAAAAATGTATTTTATGAGGAGAACCGGTTATACTATCATACCTCTGGATTGAGAGAACATATATCTTGTTATTAACTTCTAAAATCTTAGCTAATATCTCCTGCTTGCCACTAGGAGTTAATCTAAGCTGTATTACTCCTTTTTCTTTTACAAAACCAATTGTTTTTTCAGAATTCATAACTTTACTCACATATCGCAGAGGGATCGTAGATCCATCTAAATTCGTATGTTCTATTCGTTTACTGATATAAACTTTGTTAGGGAGCTTTTTACCAATATAATTTGTTTCTTCATCCATAATGTATGTTTTATTAAAATTAAGTAAGAGTCACAAAATGTGCCCTGTGAAATGCGACTACTCATACTTCAACTCCTATATTAATTACAGTAAAAAAGCAAGCCCAATCCCCTATTCCCCGGTGAAAAACTTTTTACCCTTCAATTTCTCCGGCAGGTACGATTCTTTGGAATATTTTTCGTAGCCCTTGCCGTAGTCCAGATCTTTCATGAGTTTTGTTGGTGTGTTACGGAGGTGTAATGGAATTGGCAGGTTGCCGGATTTTTTTACTTCTTCCAGGGCTTTTTGGTAGGCATCATAAGAGCTGCGATCTTTTTTGCATTGGCACAAATAAACAACTCCGTGGGCTAGTGCCTCAATCACATAATTTTAAACCCGTAGAAAGCTGAAATTGGGTTAGCTTCGATGCGCGACAACGAAGGGTGGTCTCTGCGCCACCTTGAGGAGGAGCAAAGAAGAAGATGACCCAATTTCAACTTTCCCGAAGGGCGACATAACGATAACCTGTCTTCGTTGTTGCTCGTCGTCAGGGTAATGCACAGACTACCCTTCCTCCTCGCGCCTAGAATCCAAGTTATCGTTATGTCGCTACGGGTTTAAAATTATGTTATTGAGGCACTGGGTTGATGCCGCATTCGGGCAAACCAATGGTTTCTACAGCGCGGAAGACGTCGTTGACCACCACTAAGGCCGTTGGCTGGGCTATGCCAATATCTTCCGAGGCAAATATGACCATGCGGCGAGCAATAAATTTAGGGTCTTCGCCCGCGTCAATCATTCTGGCTAAATAATACAGGGCGGCGTCACTTTGACTGGCGCGCATGCTTTTTATGAAGGCCGAAATAATATTGTAGTGTTCATCCCCCGCTTTGTCGTAGCGCAAAAACTTGGACTGCAGGGTATTTTTTAAATTATCAACGGTGATTTTTTTGTATAAGGCAAAAGTGTTTTCCAGCATGCCAATGGCCTGGCGCGCGTCACCATTGGCCATATTAATCAGCCAGTCCTGGGATTTTTTATCAAGCTTAAACCCGGTTCTTTTAATAATAGTTGCCATATCTTTTTCTGAAAGTTCTTTGAGTACAAATACCCGGCAACGTGAAAGCAGGGCCGAGATCACTTCAAAACTGGGGTTTTCGGTGGTGGCTCCAATAAGGGTTAATATTCCCCTTTCCACGTACGGCAATAAAAAATCTTGCTGGCCTTTATTGAAGCGGTGGATTTCGTCCAAGAAAAGAATTTTTGGCTTGCCCCAAGAATTTTCATTGATGATCTCTTTAATGTCAGCTTTTCCTGCCGAAACGGCGGACAATTCATATAATTTGGCATCGACATTATTAGCGTAAATTTTTGCCAGCGTGGTTTTACCGACGCCCGGCGGGCCCCATAAAATAAAAGAAAACAAATGTTTCTCATGGATAGCAACATTAAGGGGTTTTCCCTCCCCTACTAAGTGCTCTTGTCCCACAAAATCCGTAAGATGTTTTGGCCTGATTTTTGATGCTAGCGGTTCCATACCGCCATTGTGCCTCCTTGTCTTGCAAATTGCAACCTATCACTACATTGTACTTTTGTCGCATAATAAATCCTGGGGATAATTTGCAAAACAGCTTTTTCTCAAAAAATGGAACGATCGTGCATTTTTGTGCAAAAGCGGTTTTTGTAAAAAATAAAAGCCCGTGGTGCTTGAAAGCGCCGCGGGCCAGTTTTTTACTCTTCTTTGGATTGACTGTATTTTGCGAAAATCTCGTTAATACCGTCAATGATATCCTTTTTGATGATGAGCATGGAGTCAATCGTAACCACCTGCCAATCCTTGCGCACGCCAATCTCTTGACCAGCGATGCTCGGGAATTCACCACGAACACAGTGCCAAAAAGCCGAGTTGGACATTTGGTATTCGTTGTGGGCGGTGGTATGCAAAACATGCATGGCCTTAATTTCTTGTTCTGGAATTTCGCTTCCGGCCAACAACTTTATTTTTTCCTCGAGTCGTCGGTGGACGGACCCCAGGTTGGCGTACAAAGCCGCCCTGATTGCAAATAGTCGCTTCAGGTCGTCGGTCAGAATACCAACAACCTTTTCGCCTTCTTGCAGTTCGCCGGTTGGCGATTTCACATCTCTCAAAGAAACCTTGGCCATTTCATTGACCATCCATTTGAGCAAAAACATGAGTTTCTCCGATTGTTTGGGGGAAATCCCCTGCTCCAAGATTACTATACGCATAGTTTCTTGAGCAGTGTGCTGATTGGTATCATAGCAAAACCATATTTTTTGTCAACACTTTGTCGTGTAACTGCTCACTGGCTTCCAATCAACCACCACACTCCAGGCGTCATTGCGAGGCCTGAGACGGAGCGAATTTGTTGCGACAAATTACGCCTCGCGTCTGGCCAGCCGCGGCAATCCCCGTTTTCGTTTGGGTGATTGGAGATTGCCGCGTCGCGTGCGCGCTCCTCGCAATGACGACGAAGGTGTGAGGGGTTGCTTTGTCGCATAATATAATTTAGGAGTTGTCGCATAATTAAATATTTGGTATACTTTATCTAGAATCTTGAATCTTGTATCTTGAAGCTGGAATAGAATACGGAATTTAGAATTCCATATTTAGTTATTCCATTCAAGATACCAGATTCAAGATTCAAAACAATGGCTCAAGAAAAATTTAGTATTACAAACTTAGTAAACAACGACGGCTGTTTTGATTTACAGTTTCGTAAAGATACCCGACACGAACGGACTGGCTCCCCCACTTACTATCGCTGGAAGGCCCAATTTATTATTACTACTCCGAAGGAAAATATAAAAACTTTGGAAAAAGTAAAAAAAATACTGGGTTGCGGTAACGTTTCGCTGGAAAAAGGGCAAGCCAGATTTTCGGTGCAAAAAATTGATGATATTATGGAAAGCATAATCCCCTATTTTACCAAAAATAAACTAGCTGAAAAAAAGAAAAAGGACTTTCATTTATGGCAAAAAGCCGTGGGAATTATTTATGGTAACAAAGGAATTTATCTTTCAAAGTGGCAAAAACATGATTTGGTGCATTTAATGGAAATTCATAAGGCAATGGCAAAGCATAAAAATAAGCCCCGGGGTTCAAAATGGATCGACAGAGCCGAGGAATATATTAGAAATAAATTTTAGCGGAAGCGAATTCAGCCAAGCTTCAAGGCGCGAGGAGCGAATTTGATGCCGGAGGTATCGTTCGCGACGAAGCAACGAAGAAGCTTGACGGAATTGGCCCGCCCTTCGGGAAGCCAAAAAATGGCTGATTTGGGCGTTGCGGCTTCGTCGGCGTAGCGCATTGGGCTACGCCTCCTCGCCGCGCCTTCAAATCATCTCATTTTTTGGGTTCTAAAATTATTTCTAATATATTCCTCGGCTCTATGGCAAAAACGTTAACTCAAAAATAATAACAATAAAGGGTATTGAACCCTGTATTGTCCCGATAAATTTACTGCAGTAAATTGATACGGGATCCTCGATGAAATCGGGACCTGCGTCGCTTGATGGTGCAAATTGCGATTCGCACCATCTGCGCTATCCTCGGCAATAAAAGAACCACTTTAAATAAGTGGTTTTTTGGTGGAGTCAAAAAATATTAGTAGGACTGGTCGCTGGGTGGCGATATTTTAAAAATAAATGCCGTGTGGCCGAAGTACTTTACGGTTTCCTGGTATCTCCATTGTTTACCGTCCTTCCTGGAATTGCAGATAAAATCTTTTGCCCATGCAATATCTTCTTTTGGGTTTTGGGTGATTAGTTCGTCTTGCATGATTACCGCCAAATACGTTTCTTGTTCTTTATACGAAATACTAAGGTATTCGGGCTGTTTTGAATTTAGGGCGTTAAAGTTTTGCCAAAGTTGCCCGATATACGGAGCGATACCAAATGTTATGGCATTGGTAGTGATAATAATGACCACTAAGCTCAGCCATTTTACTTTTATACTTCCCATTGGACCTCCTTTTTTTGTAGGAACTAGATTAAGTATACCAAAAAACACCCCAGAGCTGTGAATTACGAAACCCCTCGGAGCTATTTTTTTCAGATTTTGAGCTAGAAATTTGATAGAATTTTTCGGCTTGCCCAAAGGGCCCGGAGATGGGAAAATTTACTGTGGTAAATTTGTCCACATCTTAACCTAAAAATTCTAGCGAATTTATGGACAAAATCTGGAAAAAAGAGCCCGAAACTCTTTTAACATGGGGGTTTCGTAATTCACAGCCCAGAGGGTGTTTTCATTGACACGGATAATTTTCCACAAATTTACACGATCGTGTAAATTTGTGGAAAATTATCCGCGTCGTTTGATTATGCAAATTTCTATTTACAGAATTACCGTGAATTACGAAATGCCCGTTTTAAAGGACTTTTCGCATCTTTTTTCTGAATTTTCGTTCAAAATTAAGAAAAAATCTTGCGAAAGCATTTCGTAATTCACGGTAATCTGCGCTAATCCTGGGCCATGAAATATTATTTTCCAAATCGCCGGGTGCGGCGGTCAAATTCTTCTAGGGCCTGGTCCAAGTCTTCTTTGGTAAAATCCGGCCATAGTTTTGGCGAAAAGTATAATTCAGAATACGCGCCTTGCCATAAAACAAAATTTGAAAGTCGCATTTCTCCGCCTGCTCGTATGATTAAATCGGGTTCTGGCAGGCCGGCGGTGGATAAATGGTTCTCAAATAACGCCTCGTCAATATTTTCTGGCGGTATTTTTTCTTGAATAATCTTTTTGACGGCTTGTAAAATATCCCATTTGCCGCCGTAGCTTACCGCTAAATTTAACAACAAGCGGTTATTGTCCTTGGTAAATACTTCAATGTCTTGAATTGTTTTTTGCAACGATGCTGGTAGCCGTTCCTTTTGGCCGATAATTCGCAGCCGTACGCCCTTTTTTTGCAAATCAGGATCATTTTGAAAAAGTACGAGGGTGTCTTCAAGTAACTTCATTAGGTAGACGATTTCTTCGTTTGACCGATTCCAGTTCTCGGTGGAAAACCCAAAAGCGGTGAGCGCCTTCACCCCCCTGTTTTCACACCAGTCGCATAGCATTTTTAATTTTTCGTACCCTTTTTTATGGCCTTCCAGCGGTGGTAGATTATTGGCCTTGGCCCACCGGCGATTGCCGTCGGGAAAAAGTACGACATGTTGCGGAATGTTCATAGCTTTTGCTTCGCAAAAGAAATCCTAAATTCTAAACCCTAAATTCTAAAACGGGTTTGTAATTTGTTATTTGGAATTTAATATTTCTATTGGTGCCCGGTCTTGATACTTTGCTATTATATACCCCGTGGCAAACGAAAGCAAGACAAATAATGCAACCGTGGCGGTTAAGATGATGGTATTGATGTGGGTTTTGACAAATTGGGAGAATTTTGATAACATATAAGTTAAATTATCAATTATCAAGTATCAATTATCAATCAATTTATAAATTATCAAATTATCAATGACGCTTTCGTTTTTGAAAATTGATAATTGAAAATTGAAAATTCGCTACTATGTCAACAAGTAAATCATCGGGTTCATCGCGTTTAGGAAGGGATTCAGCCGCTCAGCGCCTGGGTATTAAGCTGTATGCGGGAGAAAAAGCCAAAACGGGAATGATTATTGTCAGGCAACGGGGTACCAGGTATTTGCCTGGCATCAATGTCAAAAGAGGGTCGGATGACACTCTATACGCGGGAGTTGATGGAACCGTCCGTTTTGCCACTAAATTGAAAAAGCTATTCAACGGTTCCCAGCGCCAGGTGAGGGTAGTAAATGTAGACGCGATAAACCTTTAACCATTAACAATTAACAATTGACCGTAAAGTTAAATGTCGCATGTCAAATGTTACATGTCAATTAAAAACTGAAATCATCTGATTTCAGTTTTTAATTGCGGCTTTAATAAATCCCATAAACAGTGGATGGGGGGCCAGGGGTCGGGACGTAAATTCAGGGTGAAACTGTGTTCCAACCATAAATGGATGCACGCTGGCTGGAAGTTCCGCTATTTCCATTAAACGGCCATCGGGCGAAGTGCCGCTAAATACCAAGCCCGCATCAGAAAGTTTTCCAATATATTCTGGGTTGACTTCGTAGCGGTGGCGGTGACGTTCGCGAATTTGGTTTTTACCATAGGCCTGGCGGGCAATAGTGTTTTCATGTAAAGTGCAAGGATATCCGCCCAGGCGCATAGTTCCACCAAAGTCCGCTTGTTCCATTTTTGCCTTTTGATCATGCATAATATCAATGACTTTGTAGGGAGTTTTTGGATCCACCTCTGACGTGTTGGCGTTTTTAAGTCCGGAAACATTGCGGGCATATTCAATAACCATCCATTGCATACCATAGCACAAACCAAGGTATGGAATTTTATTTTTTCTGGCAAATTCAATGGCTCGGACAATGCCCTCCACTCCCCTGCTGCCAAAACCGCCGGGCACCACAATGCCATCATATTCTCCCAATAATTCCAGTTTTGAAGCGTCTTTTTCGTATTCTTCAGAATCAAGGTATGAAAGTTTAATTCCTACATCTTGATGCGCAGCGGCGTGGCGCAGGGCCTCAATAACAGAAATATATACGTCGGAAAGCACATAGTCCCCGGACATAAAGTATTTCCCGACAACCGCGATATTTAATTTTTTGGCGCCATTCTTGGTCTTGGCAACAAATGCTTGCCAATCTGAAAGATTAGTAGGGAGCTTCTTTAATCCCAAAATGTCGCATAATATATCTCCCAGGCCATCTTTTTCAAAGTTCAAAGGCACATCATAAATACTTTCCACATCAGGGGCTGATATGACTCTTTCTGGAATAATATTGCAAAAAGTGGCAATTTTTTCTTTACGTTTTTGGTCAAGAACTGTTGCGGCTCGGGCCAAAATAACATCTGCTTGCAATCCAACTGAATTAAGTTCGCGGCTGGCATGCTGGGTGGGTTTTGTCTTCATTTCGCCAATGTTACTGGGAATTGGCACATATGATAACATAACAATGGCCACGTCGCGGGGATGCTGTTGTTTTAATATTCTAGCCGCTTCTAAAAAAATAATGTTTTGGTATTCACCAATAGTGCCGCCGATTTCAATAATAACAATGTCTGCTTTAGCACTTTTGCCCGCGGCTTCAATTCGTCGGATTACTTCCAATGGCACGTCGGGTACCACTTCCACATTTTTGCCTTTGTATTCCAAGTTGCGTTCCCGGCGGATAATTTCTTGGTACACACTGCCGGTGGTCATGTAGTTAATAGAAGGCAGGGTTTCATCTAGAAAGCGTTCATAGTTTCCCATGTCCTGGTCGGTCTCATACCCATCATCCAATACAAAAACCTCACCGTGTTCGGTGGGGTTCATGGTGCCCGCATCAACATTGATGTAGGGGTCAATTTTAATGGCAGTAACCGTGTATTCTTTTGATTTGAGAATTAAAGAGATCGCCGAAGAAGCTATGCCTTTTCCAATTCCCGACATAAC
>MHOT01000003.1 GCA_001820175.1 Candidatus Staskawiczbacteria bacterium RIFCSPHIGHO2_02_FULL_42_22
CATTGCGAGGTAGCAACCGAAGCAATCTCCGTTCACATTTAGATTGCTTCGTTGCTGTGGCTCCTCGCAATGACGACGTTTCCGAACAGCGCCAATCCCCCCTACCAAACAATGAATTAAATCCCTATACTCTAAATTCCGAAGCTTCGGAATTTAGAGTATAGGGATTTAAAGAACAAATAGAAAAGCCCTTTAACACTGGATCGCTTTGTTGCCCCGCCTGCGGGCGGGGCCAGAGGAGGGTGAAGATTACTTCTCGGCTTTTATAAGCAATAAAAAAGCCCTGCAAAATCACGATGATGTTCGCAGGACCAGGCCGAACTTTAATCGGCTTTTTCTTGTTTGACGGCGAGGAAATTACACCCCCCTCTCGCGATTGATTCAGTCAGATCAAGGTGCAGAAAAGGAGTTTTCCGGTCGCCATATAATCCGATAACCGGTACATGGGCATTTCCTTTCCGGTCAATCCACGGAGAAGCTAGGGCCGCCAATGGGAACCATCGGCGTATCGATAAAGAATTTTTTTGGGCGAAGGCGCACAGTTCCCGAATGGTGGCCGGCCTGAATCCCAGCTCTTCCATGTCAATCAGAATTTCTCCTGGTTCATGCATTAGATCGGAATGGAAAATCTTGAAGGTTGCCTTTTGCCGCCCTTGTTCCCCGTGTCGTTTTGGGAAGTTTTTTTCATTCATTTCCAAGGGAACGATATCGTACCCTTTAGGAAAAGATTGCTCCAGTGACAGATCGTAATCAACCAGTATGTCGAAAAAGATGCTGGTTTCCCGTTCGGTCTCGGGACCTTGGCCGGCAATCGGCTTACTAAAGTCCTCGACCATTAGGTAGTGGGTGAAAAATCCTGTCACGTAGGCCATTGCGAAGATCGCGAAAACGAACGACTTTTGAGCTCTGGTTTTGCTCGACATACGTCACCTCGCTTGGTTGTTGGCAATTCGGCGGCGCGGCGATTTACTGCGATCCCCGAATTTCCGAAGAACTAGTTAGTAATATATAATATAAATTGGTAACTGTCAAATTTTTTAGGCGCTGTTCGGAAACCATATCCACATTATTACCTCTTTCTCTATTGTCACCATAACCGAAACATTCAATAATGCCAGCCTTAACAAAGCAAACATTTTGGCAATTTCGGTTTTAAATACCCGAATATGGCTGGAAAGTTTCTGCTTGACGTTACCGAAGAGACCTTTGATCAAGGTTCTTTTTTTGTAGATCGGTTGCGCTGCGTTCTTGTCCGATTGTATTCGTAACGGATCCTGCGCACTCCATCAGTGGTATTGTTTAATGGGGATTACGGGAATATATCCTTTGTCTTCAATCAGCGTCATCAAGGCAATACTATCAAATCCTTTATCTCCAAGCACCGCGCCTTTTCCTTTCGGCAAATTTGCAACGAGTGGCGTAATTAATGGAATATCTCCCCGATAGGCGCCGCCAGCAGCAGCCGAAACCACAAATCGGCGTTTTCCTGCCATTCCCAAGAGTGCACCGATTTCACGTGGGATTTGATCTTACGGATCTCGGTTCCCCGATGTAATTGCATCGGATAGATGTCGTGGTAAGAAAATCCTGTGCCGTCCACAACAAAAAGACGTCCTTTTTCTTTGGACGTCTTTTTGGGCGGAGCCGATTGAACTTTTTTACCGGTAAATTCCACGAACCCTTGGGCAATGTCGGAGGTTAAAAGCTTGAGTCTATCATGATAGGTGGACAAGGCCGGCAACTCTTTGAAGTAATCTTCACAAAATTCCAGAGCTTCACGGAACGAATATTGATTGAGATTTTGGATACAGGCAATAGTTAAAATTAACGCATCGTCGTACGACCTGGGACGGCCTCCCTCGGAGTTGGAGAGGGGCACATGACGCAATGCCATGTACTCGCGAGCAAGTTCGTAAAGCCTCTTAGGCTTAATGGTAGTTCTTCTCATAGGTTCACTCTACCACGAGGGAGGGTTTCCGAACAGCGCCAATTTTTTACCAGGAAAACGGCGGGACCCCTTGACACCAATTTTTTGGCTGCTATACTCATAGGTAATATGAAAATAATAAGAGTTAACCACATGATTAAATTTTGGTACTTGAGGACCATGAGAGGTCGGTTAACTTTATTTGTTTAAAAAAATAGAATAAAAATAAAGTTAATTGACCCCTTAAAAGGTCATTTTTTGTTTCATAAATTTGGTTTTGTATTTGGTAATAGTTTGTTGTAGGTTGCGTAACCTACAGCAGCCCTGTTACTAAAAACAAGGGCAAGTTCTTTCACATCAGTTCCCATTTAGGAAAGGGAAACATATGATTACCATGCCAACGTTGGAAGGAATTTTTGGAACTCCGTCGATTATATTTACGCTCAAGGGAAATCCTCAGAGCGTGGCAGTGCTGGAAGCGCTTGAGCAATGTGATTGCTCTGCCAATCGCATGGTCTTTGATTCAAAAGCGGACGTCGAAAACTATTTTTCAAGCACGGGTATATCGCCCGCATCGGCAGTGGTTCTTTTTGACCAAAATCTTGGCCGAAAGCGTTTTCGTCCGACGTGCCGAAATCGATCATGGGCAGTAAAGGTGCCTGACTGGACCGCCGGAGCACAGTGGATTGTGATGGTCGGTGGAGCATGTCATTCTCAGCCAAGGGTTGAAGGGTGTGCCCGGCAAATCGCCGCTGATTTCGGTAAAAATTTCTCCAAGCGCTTGCATGGCGGACAATTTCCGTGGGGCTCTGGAAAAAAAACAAGCATTGGGTGCGAACAGCCCCCTCGGCCAATTTCTATTCCAGACACCATTGGGCAGATCATCGCTGATCTTAATGCGGGCCCCAATCTGGCGGAAGCCATTGCGGACAAAGCGTTTGCCGCAGAACTGCCAACAGATTCTAGGATTAGCTGGATTCGCGTTGTTCCGGAACCGCTCACCCTGGATGTTAGAGCAGTTGAAAAGGTTCTTGCAGCCCTTCGGTCGTTTGAAGTGGCATGCAATCAGTTGGTGTCAGATAATCCGGAAGTTCAAGATCTGCTTCTTGCGGGAGTGGAATTGCCGGAAGGATCTCTTTTGCCAAAGGCATATCTGTTTCCTCGGGTGTCCAGGTCCAGCGTCGGTCGTCCCGATCTTCACTATACCGGACAAAACGATCTTCCATTTGCTTCGGAGATCGACGAAATGCCCGGTGGCATGCCGGAACTCGTGCATATCGATCATGTGTATGGAATCAACGCAGCTCGTTGGCAAAAGGCCTTTGACTGGCTGTGCCAGGAAGGCAAGCTCCTTTTCCTGGTTTCGCATCAGTGGTCCAAGTGTTACATTCCCGAAACGGAGTGGCTGGTTGGATATCTGCAACGCCTTGGGTACCCCGTTGGTCTTCTGACAACCGATCGAATTGAAGAAATTAAGTTTTGCAACGGCGGACTCTACCTGGCTGGCGAAAAGATTAGGACAATCTGGAGGCAGTTCCCAATTTTCGAGACCAGGTGCTGGCTTGAGAATGTGGTCATGGCGGCAGAGGAAGGTCGCGTCCGCTTGTTTCCCGAGTTTGCGCACTTTGGCAACAAGGCATGGTTTTCGGTTTTCCGCAGCCACGAAGCGTTTTATCGAAAAACGCTTGATGCTGATACATTCGCCATTTTGGATCAAGTTCTACCACATTCCTACATCGTAGGGGCGGGTGGCAGTGATTCATTTCCTTTTGAGGTGAACGGAGTGGATATCGCATCGCTCACTGATCTTAAAAACCTTCCAGAGTCGCACCGCGATAAACTGGTTTTAAAGATCTGCGGGGCAAACAACCTGGCGGCTCGTTCTTACGGAGTTTTGATGGGGGTAGGCATTCAGGACGATGAATGGAAGAACTGGATTAATGAGCGCCTGGAACTGCGGCAACCGTTTGTGGTCCAGCGGCGACTTGCTGCGGGAATCGGACGGATTCCGGTCATGAATACTAAAACCGGTTACCCGGAACTCTTCTCGTGCCGAATTCTGGCGCGGCCGTGGAGTTTTAATGGCAAACTAGTTTCGGTGCATGGATGTGCCGTTCCTTCGTATTTGTATCGAGTGCATGGAATGGTGGACATGGCCGTAGTGCCATTTTCCATCTAGGGCAAATTTCTAACAGGCCGGGCGATTAACTTCTTGTAAAGTTGATCGCTCGGCATATTTTTTAAAAATCAAGGTATTTTTTTAGTTATGAATAATATTACAAAAGTCAAAAAAAGATTTTTTCAATATGGTATTACAATCGGTTTATTAAAACCCGGACTACTTAATTCCATTGCCGATGTTAACGGGGTCATGGTGGGGCATGTGACCAAAATAAAAGGCGATGATGTTAGAACTGGTGTTAGTATTATTGACCCTGGTATTAAGAATTTATATAACTTAAAAATCCCCGCGGCATTCTATGTGGGAAACGGTACGGGGAAAGTTGCCGGTACGATTCAAGTAGAAGAGCTGGGAACCCTTGAGGCGCCCATCGGACTAACCAATACCCTTTCTGTTGGATATGTAACACAAGGAATAATAGGGTTGGTGCTTTCCAGGGAGCGGGTACCAAAAATTCAAAGCGTGAATGTTTTGGTGGGAGAATGTAATGATGGGATATTAAACAATATCCATAAAAATTCTATTTTTGAGAAAGACGTTATTTTGGCTTACAAAAATCGCAGGAAGGATTTTAATGTTGGTAATGTAGGGGCCGGGTGTGGTACCAGGTGTTTTTCATGGAAGGGTGGCATAGGTACATCCTCTAGATTAGTTAAGATACAAAGAAAAGAATATACCGTTGGCGTTCTTGTTCAAACAAATTACGGAGGTGCCCTAGAAATTGCGGGAGTTCCTATCGGAACACTGCTTTTAAAAACAGATTATAAAGAGTTTATTGCTGATACCGACGGTTCTTGTATGATTGTTGTCGCAACCGATGCCCCCCTTTCTTCTCGTCAGTTAAAACGTGTTGCTAAAAGGGCGCTGATGGGATTGGCAAAAACAGGGACCGTGATGCGCGAAGGAAGCGGTGACTTTGTAATTGCTTTTACAACTTCTCGCAAAGGCCTTGAAGGTTCTGGTGTACTGGGCCAATGCCTTCTTGATTCCCAGTTAAATGTCATGTTTCTGGCGACAGCCGAAGCAACCGAAGAAGCGGTATATGATGCTTTATTTGCTGCCAGTACCATGGGTGGTCGAGATGGTAACGTCCTTGAAGCGCTACCAAAGGAAAAGGTTATTGAACTACTTTCTCAATATGGAAAAAGGTAATTATCGAATTGGAATAGTTGGTGGTATGGGACCCATGGCTGGTGTTGCGCTTCAACAGCTTATCATTGAAAACACCCCCGCCCCAAGAGATCAAGATCACATCGAGGTGGTATGTTTTACTAATCCACGTATTCCCGATCGGACGAAATCCCTAAAAGAAGATAGGGGGGAAAAATTTACCAAAGCGATTGTGGACTCAATACAAATTTTACAAAAAACTGGAGTAAACTGTATTCTAATGCCTTGCAATACGGCCCATGTTCGTTTTGATCAAATACAAAAAGCTGTTCCTATTCCTATTATCAATATTATTGATGCAACATTTAGAGAACTTCGTGGATTAAATGCTTTAACGGTCGGTCTTTTGGCGACCAATGGAACCATTAATTCAAAAATATTTGATAACAGTAAAAATGTAAAGATTATTACTCCAACTAGCCAAGAACAAAAGAAGGTTACGAAAATTATCTACCAAATAAAATCAGGTAAATATGATAACAAACAAATCGCATCAAGCATAGATTCCCTAATAGAAAAGTTAACCGCACGGGGAGCTGAGGCGATAATTCTGGGGTGCACGGAACTTTCTTTGTATTTTCCATTGCTTAAAAGCAATCGTGTGGTTGATCCGCTTACGTTGCTGGCAAAAGAAGCGGTCGATATGGCAAGAACCACACGATTTTCTGCAGTCCAATGGTAATATAAGTGGTACGGTGCAAAAAAGCAGGACTTGATTTTTACTCTATTTTATCGTAGTATGAAACCAAGAATTAATCATAATCGTATATTATACGTCATCATAAACATATGAACGGAAGCGGAGCAAATTTTACCAATAAAGCGCAGGATGCGATCCTGTCAGCGCAGTCCATTGCGCAAGAAAAGGGGCAACAACAGATTGATGCCCTGCATTTGCTGTACGCCCTTTTGGTGCAAGAGGGCTCGCTGGTTATTACCATATTACAAAAATTGGGGGTGGATGTGGAAACGTTAAAAAAGAAAACCGAAGGACAGTTACTAAAAATTTCCACGATGCTCAACCCCGCCACCTTTGGCCAGTTTTATCTGACCCAAGACATGGCCAAGGTGCTGGATAAAGCCCGCCAAGAATCAGCCAAGATGCAAGACGAATTTATATCGGTTGAGCATTTGTTTTTGGCATTGCTTGACCAAAAATCCATGGCGCGCGAGGTGCTGGAAAAAGTGGTATTGTTTGGCTCGGGTTCAGATATAAAAAGTGGAAAATTAGATTATGAAACGGTGCTTAAAATGTTGTCGCAAATTCGCGGCGGCCAGCGGATTACCGATCCGGAACCCGAATCAAAATACCAGGTGATAGAAAAATACACCCGAAATTTAACCGATTTGGCGGTCTCCGGAAAAATTGATCCCATTATCGGCCGGGATAACGAAATTAGACGCTTGATGCAAATTATTTCCCGAAGGACTAAAAATAACCCGGTGCTCATCGGAGAAGCGGGTGTGGGAAAAACCGCCATTGTGGAGGGCTTTGCCCAGCGCGTGGCCCGGGGCAATGTGCCTGAATTTTTAAAAAACAAAGAAGTGATTTCGCTGGATCTGGGGGCTATTATTGCCGGAACCAAGTATCGCGGGGAATTTGAAACCAGAATCAAGGCCTTGTTAAAAGAAATTAGTCGATCGGCCGGAAAATACGTTTTATTTATTGATGAGTTGCATACCTTGGTGGGCGCGGGGGCTGCTGAAGGCGCTATTGACGCTTCTAATTTATTAAAGCCCGCTTTGGCTCGCGGAGAATTAAAAGCTATTGGGGCGACTACCTTAAAAGAGTACCAAAAATATATTGAAAAAGACCCGGCTCTGGAACGAAGGTTCCAGCCGATTTTTGTGCAGGAACCAACCGTTGAAGATGCCACCGCTATTTTGCGGGGCATTAAGGAAAAATACGAAGTGCACCACGGGGTGCGCATTAAGGATTCGGCCATTAAAGCGGCGGTGGAACTTGCCAGTCGCTACATTGCCGATCGGTTTTTGCCTGACAAAGCCGTGGACTTGATGGATGAAGCGGCTTCGGCTCTACGCCTTGAAATTGAAAGCGAACCCCAGGAATTGGAAAAATTCCAGGAAGAAATTACTAAATTAGAGATTGAAAAACAGGCACTAAAGAAGGAAAAGGACTCCGACAAGCGTCTAAAGGCCATTGCCCGAGAATTAGCCGATATTAAGGAAAAGACCAAGGGATTGCGCGCCAAGTGGGATGCCGAAAAGGACTTAATTGATACAATAAAAGATATTCGAAGAAAAATTGATGAATTGTCGCACCAAACCGACATTGCCCAGCGCGAGGCCAATTTAGAAAAAGTGGCAGAAATAAAGTATGGAAAAATACCTCAGCTGATGAAAGACCAAAAACAGATTGAACAAAAATTGATTAAGCTACAAAAAACCCACCACTTTTTAAAAGAGGAGGTGACCGAAGAAGATGTGGCCAGGGTTGTGTCGCGGTGGACGGGGATTCCGGTCATGCGGCTTATTACCGAAGAAGCCAAAAAACTGGAGACCATGGAAGGTACGCTTAACCGACGGGTTATCGGCCAAGAAGAGGCCATCAGCGCTATATCCCGCGCCATTCGCCGGGCTCGCGCTGGCATTTCCGAAGAAAATAAGCCGCTGGGCAGTTTCTTATTTTTGGGGCCTACGGGCGTTGGTAAAACGGAAACAGCGCGGGCTTTGGCAGAATTTTTGTTTGATGACGAAAAGGCCATGATACGATTGGATATGTCAGAATACATGGAGCGCCATACCGTATCTAAAATTATCGGCTCTCCCCCGGGGTACGTGGGGTATGAAGAAGCGGGACAGTTGACTGAAAAGGTGCGGCGAAGACCATACGCGGTTATTTTGCTGGACGAAATAGAAAAGGCCCACCCGGAAGTGTTTAATATTCTGCTGCAAATTTTTGAAGATGGGCGCTTGACCGATTCCAAGGGCCGCCTGGTATCATTTAAAAATGCCATCATTATTATGACTTCGAACGTGGGAAGCGATTTTATCAATAAAATGTCGGCGATTGGTTTTTCGAGCCAAGAAGATATTGCCGAGCGCGAATCTATGAAAGATAAAATCATGAATTCCTTGCGCGACCAGTTTCGGCCGGAATTTTTAAACCGCATTGATGAAATTGTTATCTTTAACTACCTGAAAACACCGGAAATTAAAACCATTGTGGATTTAGAATTCTCAAAAGTAGAAAAGCGCCTTAAAGCCAAGGAAATCAGCATTAAAATTTCCGAAAAAGCCAAGGAATTTTTGGTGCGCGAGGGGTTCGACCCAAACCTTGGCGCGCGGCCATTGAAACGGGTAATTCAGCGGCTCATTTTAGACCCGTTATCCATTAAAATTGTGACCAATGAAATTTCTGAAGGTAGTAGGGTATTAATTGATGAAAAAAACGGGCACATCACCTTTGATCTGCCAAGATTACTGCCAAAGATGAGTTCACCGGAAAAAGTTTCTGCAAGGCGATCCTAATTTACGAATACATCCGAATGATCCGAATAAAAAAAGAGTGCTGATGGCTATCAGTACTTTGGCGGTGGTTATTTTTCCACGATTTGAAAATATTGTCTGGCGCACCCCATGAACACATTAAATTCTTCTCTGTTTTGGGGTGGTGCAACGTTGAGTTCTTGGGCTAAACAAGCGGCCAGGAGCTTGGCTATTGGGCAAAGCACCGCTCCGACTTGAGTGTCAACAATTGCGCCCTGGCCCATTTTTTCCAATGCCTGAAAGATTTTTTTGCAATACGCCATCCATTCAGGAATAGAAGTATATTTTTTATCGGGTATTTCCGGGACTTCAAATATAGAAAGGTATTCTTCGATAGTATTAATAAACTGATGAAGTTTCTCTTTTGCTTGTCTATTGGGTCGCGATATGCCGGTTTGTTCCGCTAGCGCTTGGCATATTGCCGAAGAAAGATCATCTTTTTTCATGACTTCATCCTTTTCCATTAAATCCTTTAGTTTGCGAAGATGTGCTTTGCAAAAAGCGTAGCAAAAGCCATTTATAATTCCATTGGTTAAGATCATTAGTTTCATTTGCAATGTTTCGCTCATGATAATTCTCCTTGGTTTTTAAGGTGCTGACCACACTTGTTGTCTAACAAATCTTATAAGCAATGTCAATTATTTTTAAAATAGCGGGGATGGTCGTCTTGGGAGCGCTGGGCGCATTATTGTTTAATGCCCTGGTTTTTCCTTACATGCTTTCCAGTCCCTATTTTGAAAATTACCAATTTATCAAGGATTTTAAGCAGGGCAAAATTGTAATTAATCAAAAAGAGAGTGTGTATATTCAAGAAAATACCGCCCTGCAAGAGGCCATTGATCGAGTAAAAAAATCGGTAGTGGTTATTCAAAGCCCGACCAGGGGATTGGTTTCGGGATTTATTGCTTCTTCCGATGGCAACATTATTACCTTGGCTGATGCCGTGGGTGCCGGCGGCGCCGGTAGTGTTTTTTTTGAAGGGCAGCCAGTCACTGTTACCTCCATGAAAATTGACCTTCAGCATAATTTAGCATTATTAAAAATTGATAAAAATAATTTACAGACCGTGGGTTTTGCCAGTCCCGATTCCACAAAAATGGGCCAGCGGATTTTTTTAGTGGCTCCCGCTAAAACGAGCGGGGATGCTTGGCTTGCCAATGAGGGAATTATTCGGGAAATTGAGGTTTTGCCAAATGGTTTTGGGCAGGTCATAAAAACAAATATGAAGGAGGCCGCAACGGCAAACGGAAGCCCGCTATTTAATGTAGCGGGCCAGTTAGTGGGACTTAATATGGTTGATGTTAGTGGAAACATTTCCGCTATTTCGGTTAATAGTATTCAGGGGTTGTTGGGATTGTAACTGAATTTGAAATTTGAAATTTACAATTTGAAATCAATTTTAAAAAAATGAATTTGAAATAATTGAAACACGATGTCGCGTTTTCAAATTTAGTCATTTAAAATTCAAGTATTGATTTCAAATGCACTTGCGAGGAGGCCTTGCGAGTCCAGCAAATTGTAAATTTCAAATTCACAAAAATGATCTCTTTTGACGATTTTAAAAAGTTAGAAATAAAAATCGGGAAAGTGATTTCGGCCGAAAAAATAGAAGGCGCGGACAAATTACTAAAACTCGTGTTTGACCTGGGCGGTCCGGAGCCGGTACAAATTGTGGCCGGTATCGCCGAGGTTTTTCCCGATGCATCAGTATTGATAGGCAAACAATTACCCGTAGTGGCAAATCTTGAGCCGAAAATGCTCAAAGGCCAGGTAAGTAACGGCATGATTTTGGCGGTAAATGTTGAGGGAAAGCCCGTTTTACTACATCCGGAAAAAGAAGTTCCGCCGGGAAGCGTGGTTAAATAAATGGCAATACAGACCTCTTGCAAAATAAGGATTAGCTGCAAATTCCATATTTTGGCTGAAAATTTGCAATAATTTTTCGACGGGCCTATGGGCAAGCCGAAAAATTCTATCAAATTTTCATCTCAAAATCTGTAATTTTCGCTCTAATCCTTATTTTGCAAGAGGTCTTATGTTAATATTAAGGTGTTGCTCTGCTCATGGGCAACTCTCCTTGAGGGGGGTCGTGTCAATCGGTTTGACGCGACCCCCTGTTTTTTTACCAAAAAGGGGCCGAAAAATATTTCTTTGTTTTTCGTGTCAAATCATATAACTATCTGACTGAAACGGGTGTCCGGCAAACTTCTGAAAATCTCACCGAAATTTTCTTTTTTTCTTCG
>MHOT01000004.1 GCA_001820175.1 Candidatus Staskawiczbacteria bacterium RIFCSPHIGHO2_02_FULL_42_22
TTTGCTTTTCTTGGCATGATTTAAAACGAGAATCTTGAATTTTGTATCTGGTATCTTGAATAGAATAACTGAATGTAGAATTCACGATTCCTTATTCTATTCCAGCTTCAAGATACAAGATTCCAGATTCATAGGTTACAGCTTACAGATGCTTTTTACTTTTTTTATTTCATTAAAGTCATAGAGCATAAATACCACCAGGGCGACGAGAATGCTTGCGGGGATGATGATGCTATACGGTATTGCAAGGGTAGTAATGGAAAAATTGTACAGTCCATGCAAGAAAACCGCCAAGCAAATCCCCATTACCGTTAATAATACCTTGTTTTTGTTTCTTAGGGAAGATAGGGCCCAGAAATACCCAATAGTAGCAGAGCACAGAGTGTGCAGTAGGGTGGCTCCAATGAATCGGATAAAGGCGGCCAGCAGGGTGGTTTGCAAAATGGCGGCAAGTGATAATCCGCCCGTCGGGGCAAAGAGGTATAGAATATTTTCCACAGCGGCAAACCCCAGGGCCGCCACTACCATGTAGAGCATAATGTCCAATGGTTCGTCCAGCGCCGGGCCATTAAAGACACTTATTCTTACCACAACATATTTTGCTAATTCTTCCATGAGGGCAATGGCAAAAAACCATTCAAGGATCTTAAGCAGTAACGGATGTAAGGCAAAAAAGGAGAGGTGCTGCGATTGTCCGATAATCCCCAGCATGGTTACTTCCAGCACGTACACGGGAATGGTGATGAGTCCCCCCAGTAAAAAAACCTTTAAAATCATTTTTTTGGGTTCTGGGTGCAAATCTTTTTTAAGGTAATAAAAAAGCCAAACTAAACTGGGTAGGACTCCGAATAAGATGTAGATGGGGATCAGGTAATATTGCATGCAATATTAAATTTCTAATTTCCAATATCTAATTTCTAACAAAATTTCCAATTTAGATTTTAATTGGGAATTGGTAATTGGGTATTGGAAATTTTACGTAGGCCATTCTTCTATCATTAAGCATTCCTTTTTATTTTTTAGTGGCAGTTGTTGGTATATTTCTTCGGTAATAAACGGCATAAACGGGTGGAGCAATTTCAATGAAGTAGAAAGTATTTCCAATAACATATATTGCGTTGCTTGGCGTTCTTTTAATTTCTGCGTAATTCCGCGTGAATTTCCGCGCGATTCCGTGCTATCTGCCAAAGCAGATTTGCTTTCTTCTATAATCGTATCACAAAAAGTGTGCCAAAAATAGTGGTATATTTTTTCGGCTGCAATGTAAAACTTGTAATTATCCATTAATTTAGTGGTTTCTTTAATGAGTTTTTTTAATTCTTGCAGGTGTTTTTTTTGTCTTGCCGAAAGTACGATTTTCGATCCGCGTAAATCCGCGTTACTATCCGCGTCAATCCGCGTAGGTTGGTTCAACAGAACAAACCTGGTTGCGTTCCAAATTTTATTGGCAAAATGCTTGTAGCCCTTGATTTTGTTTTCATCTAATGCAAGAGATGTTCCTGGCGTATTTCCAATCACCAGACCAAGGCGTAGGGCATCGGTACCGTATTTTTCGGTTATATCCAGGGGATTAATGACATTTCCCTTGCTTTTTGACATTTTTTGACCCTTGGCGTCCAACACCAAGCCGTGTAAATAAACCGTCGTAAACGGTATTTTTTTTGTGATGTAGTTTCCCAGCATCAGCATACGGGCAACCCAAAAAAAGATAATTTCGCCAGCCGTTTCCATTACATCGGTAGGATAGAAGGTTTTAAAGTCATCTTTTTTGCCTGCCTTAAGGGTCGCGAAGGGCCATTGTCCTGATGAAAACCACGTATCAAACGTATCGGTTTCTTTTTTCATCGTTCCACCACACCTGTCGCAGACAGCCATCCGAGGCCCGACGTCGGATAAGCTATCCGACGTCGGGCCTCGGATAACTTCAGTTTCGACTAATGTATACCCGCATTTTTCGCAACTTTTTGCCGGTATTGGAATTCCCCAGACAATTTGGCGGCTCAATGGCCAGTCAACAATGTTGCGTAACCAGTGCAACGATATTTTTTTATAGTGCTCAGGGATAAATGTTACCTTATTTTTTTCTATCAGTTCTATAATCGGTTTTGCCAGGGGTGCCATTTTTAAAAACCACTGGTCTTTTATTTGCGGCTCAATTAAAGTTTCACACTTGTAGCATTTTTTGACGACGTGCTTATACTGCTGGTCAATTTTTTCTACCAATCCCTTGGCCTGCAATTTTTCTATAATTTTCGCACGGGCTTCGCCAATTTTCATGTCACTAAATTCCCCGGCAATAGGTAGTAATTTGCCATAAAAATCAATAATTTGTTCCTTATCTAAATCATGTTTTTGGGCTATGCTAAAATCCACCGCGTCATGCCAAGGGGTAATGGTCATAACTCCCGTACCAAATTCCATATCTATCGCCTCGTCTTTAATCACCGTTGCCTCTATAGGGCCATTTATCCATTCCAAGGCAAGTTTCTGGCCTTCTTTGTAATTGGCGTACCTTGGGTCTTTTGGGTGTATTACCACGTATTTATCGCCAAATTTTGTTTCGGGGCGAGCGGTAGCAATGGTAAACGGCCCGTATTTTAGGTAGTACAATTTATCGGTTTGCTCTGAATCTATGGTTTCTAAATCCGACAGCGATGTTTGGTGTTTTGTGCACCAATTGATGATTTTTCTGCCCCGATACACCAAGCCATCATTATGCAATTTTTCAAATGTTTCGTACACAATTTTTACAATATCCTGGTCTAAGGTAAATTTTTCTCGCGACCAATCGCAGGATGCGCCCATTTTTTTAATTTGTCCCTCAATGTTTTTTTTATTTTCCAGGGTAAATTGCAGAATTTCTTGGTATAATTCCTGGGGCTCCATTTTAAATCGGCTTCGCCCTTCTTTTTCCAGTTTTTTTTCATACACCACTTGGGTTTCAAAACCAGCGTGATCAAGGCCGGGCAACCATAAGGCCTTAAATCCCTGCATTCGTTTGTAGCGCACCATAATGTCTTCAATGGTCATAACCAAAGCGTGTCCGGCGTGCAGGTTCCCGTTGGCGTTGGCCGGGGGCATAATAATCGTGAATGGTTTGCCATTCACTCGCGGATTTACGCGGATTCTACGCTGATTATCGCGGATACGATCTGCGTTAATCCGCGTTTTATCTGCGTTAATCTGCGTACCCGATAAATTATCGGGTGAGAAAAAACCGCTGTCCTCCCACAGTTTGTAAATCTTGTCTTCAACTTGCTTGGCATCATATGCCTTTGATGATTCTTCCATAGGATAATCTTAACAAAGTTATAGATTGTAGAAAATATTGACAATATAAACTTGTTATGTTAAATATATTACTGTGTCGCCCTTTCAAATTCGTAGGCAGCTATGCCGTAAAATAGCGGAGGATGTATGACGTTTTGGTTCATTGATGAATACGTTGAAGACGCTTCTCAGAATGTTGAGCATATCGCCAGACATATTGTAAATGCCTCAACATTTGAACGAGCAGAAAAAAAATTTAATGCCATTAAAAGGGTCATCAGTGACGATGATGATCGTATGGTGAAGAGAGGCGACGGGGTCTACCTGAGCCAGTGGTCCGAGATTGACGGACCATTTCGTACGAGGGCCGAAGCTCAAGAAGCAGGGGGCGACTAAACTACCCCCCACCTTTCTAAGAGCTATCGTCCAATTCTCAAATTCGCGTCGACAGATAACTTCTGCCACGCTGCGCCCCCCGAAGCTTTATGCGAAGGTGGGGCGATTTTTTTTGCACGATTAAAATATCCCGCTACGGCTATCATGAGGCCGTTGTCGGTGGATAATTCTTTTGGTGGCACCAAAAAGTTTACCCTTGATTCATTATTCTTAATTCTTAATTTAAACTGTTTGCGCAGTTCTTGGTTAGCCGAGACGCCGCCGCCTAAGATAATGGTTTTGGCTTTAAAATCTTTGGCGGCTTGCAGGGTTTTTTTAATCAACACATCGCAAACGGCATCTTGAATTTCAGCGCACATCTCTTGAATGAATTCTTTATTTAGACCCATAGACCGGTCCGTGGGTCTACCCTTCTGTTTGTCTCTTACGGTATACAGTACTGCCGTTTTTAATCCTGAAAAACTAAAATCATAATCTTTAGAATTAATCATCGGCCTTGGCAGCTGAATTTTGTTTACTAACTGCTTATTCTCACGAATAAGCAGTTGCTCTGAGGCGATTTTTGAGATGATTGGCCCTCCTGGATATCCTAAATTTAAAATTCGCGCGCATTTGTCAAAACATTCACCCGCGGCGTCATCACGCGTTTCCCCGATAATTTTGTAGTCCCCTATTTTTTTAACCAAAATTAATTGCGTATGGCCTCCGGAAACCACTAAAGAAACTGCCGGAAAAAGTTGTTTAGGATTTAGGATTTGGGATTTGGGATTTTCTTTAATTTTCGGCAGAAAATTAACGAGTATATGGGCTTCGATGTGGTTTACGGGAATTACCGGAATATCCCAGGCGCACGAAAGCGCTTTGGCAAAATTTACCCCAACCCATAAACAGGGCTCAAGTCCCGGCCCATGGGTAATGGCAATGGCATCGATATCGGGCTTTTGATGGGTCTCCAAAAATTCTTTTACGGATTCAAAGAGAGTGTTTTCTTTTTCAAGAATTCTTTTAATCACTTCTAGATTGCCACGTCGGCGCGCCCCGCGGGGCGCGCCTCCTCGCAATGACGAAAGGACGGTTTTGAGTAATCTGGATTCTTTTAACGATTGTGTTAATACGGGAACCAAATTGGTTTGGTGTTCGCGTTTGGCCATCATGGGGAAAATCCCGCCATAATTTGCATGGATTTGCTGGGAAGAAACGATGTTTGAAAGCACCTTAAAAACAGGCGTTTTAGCGCCTTCTGCTTCAATAATAGCTATTCCCGTATCATCGCAGGATGTTTCTATGGCTAATATCTTCATGAAACATATATTATCCTAAAACTTGTCTTTTTTCAATTTTTGTCGTAGAATATTCGTATAATTTGAAATTTGAGAATTGTTTAGAAATTAGAAATTTGAAATTAAAAATTCCAGCCGCGCCCGCGCCCGCGGGCGCGGCTGGCATGGTCCCATCGTCTAGTCTGGTCCAGGACACACGGCTTTCATCCGTGTAACTGGGGTTCAAATCCCCATGGGACCGCCATGCAAAAAGCGGATTATCTAAACATTTCAAAAGCCAGCGATATTAAAGATAAAAAACAGAGGAGGTTGTATCGCTTTTTTGAAATGATTCCGGGAATATTAAGTTTGGGGACTCTACTGGGAGTCCTTGTTTTTTCGTGGCTAATTCCTGGCTGGGTGGCCATTTTTGTTATTTGTTTTTGTTTTTATTATTTGTTCAGAATTTTTTATTTCTCCTTGCACCAAATTACAGGTTACTTTAAAGTAAAGCGTTATTTGAAAATTGATTGGATGGATAAACTGAAAAAAGTAAAAGGAAAAAACTGGAAAGATGTTTACCACGTGATCATATTGCCCACCTATAAAGAAGGTGAAAAAATTATCAAAGAGGCGCTGGATTCTTTGGTTGATTGTGATTACCCTAGGGAAAAATTAATCGTGGTCTTGGCCACCGAAGAGCGGGCTGGCCAATATTACCAGCATATAAGCCGCGCTATAGAAAAAGAGTATGCTGGAAAATTCTTTGCATTTTTAACGGTTGAGCATCCAAGCAATATTCCCGGAGAAATTGCGGGAAAAGGGTCTAACGTGGCATGTGCCGGCAGGGAAGTTAAAAAAGTCATTGATGCATTAAAAATTCCCTACGATAATGTGTTGGTTTCCAGTTTTGATATTGATACCAAAGTGTATGCGCAATATTTTTCCTGTGTCACCTGGCACTATCTTACTGAAAAAAATCCGGATCGGGCCAGCTACCAGCCAATTCCCGTGTATAATAATAATATTTGGCGCGCCACCTTTTTTGCGCGTATGGTGTCCACGTCTAATACCTTTTGGCAGATGATCCAGCAGGAGCGTTCTGAAAAATTGACCACCTATTCTTCTCATACTATTCCCGGACCCGTTTTTTTCGAGGTGGGGTATCCGGCAAATGTGGTGTGTGACGATTCCCGAATTTTTTGGCGTGCGTATTTGTACTATGATGGCGATTACCGTGTGGTGCCTATTTATTATTTGGTTTCCATGGACGTAGTTGAGTCAATTAATATATTTAAGACAGCTATTAACCAATATAAACAGCAAAATAGGTGGGCCTGGGGTTGCGCGGAAATTCCGTATATTATGTTCGGGTTTTTGAATAATAAAAAAATTCCATGGACGCAAAAAGTGTCTCATATATACACTTTGCTTGATGGCTATTGGTCGTGGGCAACGGCTTCTTTGCTGCTTTTTGCCCTTGGCTGGTTGCCCATTTTGGTGGGAGGGGGGAGCTTTAATATAACAGTTCTGTCATTTAATTTACCCATTTTAACCGGCCGCATTATGACGATTTCTCTGCTTGGCATGGTGGTTTCGGCGGTACTGAGCATGATGCTTCTGCCTCCACTGCCAAAGGGAATGAGCCGCCTTAAAAAAGCAGGGGTTTTTTTGCAGTGGGTGTTTTTGCCGGTAACCCTGATTGTGTTTGGCGCTTTTCCCGCCCTGGACGCCCAAGTGCGCTTGATGCTGGGAAGGTATATGGGTTTTTGGGTGACGGAAAAAAGGCGCGGTTGACTTTACGTCGGGGGGGGTAAAATGAAGTCATGCTATTTGGTCGACGCAATTCTTGTTTTTAATATTAAAATTTAAAAATACTAATATTATGCCAGAAAAAAATCCTGAGTATTCACCCAAAGATCTTGGTCTTGATCCTGATGTGCTGCGTAGTCCAGAAGATCTTGCAGAGGCGGAACAATATCATTATTTATTCGGGGGCCCGAAAGAGGGAGCTTCAAAGAAAGAAGTAGAAATATACAATACATTTAACGAAAGATACAATAATCTTCAGGAAAAATTGAGGGATGAGCAATCAAAAGATGGATACAATGATGAAGACCTGCGGAAACTAGACGAAATTTTTCAAAGGAAGGTGGCAAGAGTGCGGGCGGATAGAGATGAGAGTTTAGCGGAACTATATGAAGATCAGGGGAGGGATATGGATAAAAATATCCGTCACTTTCAGGAAGAGATGGATAAAATATAGCATTAAATGAAGCGACCCTAGGGCAAGTCCACAGGGTATCCGTGCAAGGAAGGGTTATAACCAGAAACCTAAGGTTTCCGATGCCTTCCTAAGTGGACACCCGGCGGCAAGCCGCGGGGAATGCTTAGTATTTAAAAGACTCTGTAGGGGGTCTTTTAAGTTTCTATGATAGTTTGAGAATTTTGGTGGCTTGTGGCAACATTACTCGAAATGTATTCTCTGTTTAAAGTTTTTTACTTGCTCAAGAAGTATCGGATAATTTTTTAATTCTGGGTCTTTTTCTATTATTTCTTTTGCGGCCGCCCGGGTCTTTTCTACTAAAAATATATTTAACATGCCTTCCATGGCTACGTCGGGGAGCCCTGATTGTTCGGCGCCGTACAGTTGCCCGGGCCCGCGAATCTCCAGATCTTTTTGTGCTAATTCAAAGCCGTTATCGGAATCAACCAACGCCTTTAGGCGTTTTCTATTTAATTGGCTGGGATCGGTGGTAAATAAAAAACAATAACTTTGCATATCGTTTCTTCCCACGCGACCGCGGAATTGGTGTAACTGGGCCAGGCCAAACCGCTCGGCCCCCTCAATCATCATTACCGTTGCCCGTGGCACATCTACCCCCACTTCCACCACCGACGTGGAAATTAAAATATCTATTTCCCCTTTTTTAAAGTCCAGCATGACTCGCTGCTTTTCTTCGGTTTTCATTTTTCCATGCAACATGGTAATGCGCAAATCCGGAAAAACTTCTTTGGAAAGCTTTTCGTATTCTTGTTTGACGGTTTTTGTTTCCAATGCCCCAAGGAGCGACGTATTATAGTTTTTGGGGGTAAATGAACCACTGATAGGGGCGGAATCGTTTTCACCCTCCTCTTTGCCAATTTTAGGGCAAATTACAAAGACCCCCTTGCCATCTTTGACTTCTTTATGGATAAAATCATAGGCACTTTTTCTTTCTTCTGGATTAACGATAATAGTTTTGATTTTTTTTCGGTTTTTAGGCATTTCTTTAATAAGAGAGAGATCTAAATCCCCATACACGGTTAACGCTAGGGTTCTTGGAATTGGGGTAGCGGTCATACTCAAGAGATGGGGGACTAGTTTGCTATTTTTAGTAAGTTCTGCTCGTTGGCTAACCCCAAACCTATGCTGTTCGTCAATTATTACTAACGCTAACTTCGAAAATTTTACGGTTTTTTGGATTAAAGAATGCGTACCAATAAGTATGTTGATCTGGCTAAACTCTAATTCAAGCAGTAGGTCCTTCTTTTTCATTTCCGTAATTTTACCGTTTTTATACACAAAGCTTTCTTTTCCTGTTAAATATCCCACATTGATATTAAATTTTTCCAGCATCTTTGATATGCCCTTAAAATGCTGGCTGGCTAAAATTTCGGTTGGAGCCATAAACGCCACCTGCTTGCCCGTCGAAGCTTTAGCGAAGGCGGGATAGCCGCCCTTAATCACATTTAACGCTGCCATGGTGGCCACCACCGTTTTTCCCGACCCTACATCGCCTTCTAAAAGTCGTGACATAGGCACTGGTTTTTCTATGTCCTTTAAAATTTGAAACGCACACTGGCGTTGCGAATCGGTTAATTGAAACGGCAGTGATTCGGTAAATTTTTTCATAAGTGCGGCGTCCATAGGGCAGGTAAATGCTGTTTTTTGCATCAATTTTGCCCTTTCACGCAACATAGAAAGCTGAAGTAAGAACAAATTTTCAAAACTAAACCTGGCTTTGGCCGCATCCGCATGTTCAAATGATTCGGGAAAATGAATGTTACAAATAGCTTCTTTGAGGGGCAGAAACTTATATTTTTTTAAAATTTCTGGTGGTAACATTTCGGGCATTTTATCATAAAAATATTCCAGCAAGGGCTTTATAATGTATCGCAGCCATTTACTGGTGACTCCTTTTGTTTCGGAATACACCGGAATAATGCGGCCGGTGTGGGTCAAATCATCGTTTTCTGAAATTTCGCTAATTTTTTCAAAGGCCGGATTATTTAAATACACCCCCTTTTTACTTAAACTTACTTTTCCGGCCATGCATACAAAATCATCTTGACGCAGGGATTTTGTTAAAAATGGCTGGTTAAACCACAGGGCCTTTATAGTTCCTGTTTCGTCTTCAATTTCTGCCTCGGTAATAATCATCCATTTTTTATAGGTCTGGGTATTTTCTATATGCAAAATGCGGCCTTGTACGCAAGAGATTTGGCCAACTTTTATCTGGTTAATTGGGATAATATTGGAAAAGTCCTCGTATCGCACGGGAAAATAAAAAAGCAAATCTTGGATTGTTTTAATGCCAAGTTTTTTGAGTTTTTTGTAATAAGCCAGACCGATGTTTGGCACGTCTTCAATGGGGGTTTCTAAATTTATCATGCATTAGACCTGTCCCTAAATAAGGATTTACGCTACAATTTGCAGTTTTGGCTGCAAAACCATAAAAACTCGTCGGCTTGCCCCTGGGCAAACCTCCTTGTTTTTCTGGTTTTTAGCTCAAAACTGCTTCATTTCGCTTGTTAATCTTATTTAGGGACAGGTCTTTTATGTTACCAAAAAAAGGCAAATAAAAAAGCCCTAAACCTTTCGGTTGGGGGCTATTTTATGCATTTGTATTTCGAACTCTAAGGAATGTTTCTTCAGATAATGCGCTGTAATATGCTGGTTTCGCCCTCCAATCAGTTTCATTTGAATTTAAAACCGCTTCCATAAGGGCTTGATTAGAAAATTTCGAAATAGTAGCGAAGCTATCGTGATAGACTTTTTTAGATACAATACCTTTTAGGGATTCTAAGAATGGCACTATTTCGTCTCGTGCTTTCTTAATAGCACTCTTCCACTCTGTTTCTT
Source organism: Candidatus Staskawiczbacteria bacterium RIFCSPHIGHO2_02_FULL_42_22 (assembly GCA_001820175.1). Classification (GTDB taxonomy): domain Bacteria; phylum Patescibacteriota; class Minisyncoccia; order Minisyncoccales; family Staskawiczbacteraceae; genus VGLO01. The sequence goes on from MHOT01000004.1 coordinate 10,051, forward strand.
TAACGTCTTCGGGAGTAGCTAATAAGTGAAGTGCTAAATCCCTCATAACAGATGATACGGGTTTTTTAGGTGGTGTAACTCCTTTACTTTTACCTTTTTTCTTTGAAAAGTCAGCTCGCAGAATATTATCATTTTTCTCATCTTTTCCTATTTGTTTTGTTTCTGCGGGTGGGTTAGATTCTATAATGTTCTCTTTCGATGTTGGGAATTTTAGGACTGACCCCTCTTCTGGTGCGTCTTCTGGTTCGTCTTTTAGTTGTTCTTCATGATTTTCTACCATACTTTTTGTTAATTTGTTATATTTGCGGCTTTTTGGTGTGTCCCGAGTCCACTTCGTACTTAGTATTTTGCTGTTCGAAGAAGTTTGCCAACTGTTGCGCTGCTCATCCATTTGGCGGGATTAATAGACCTGTCCCTAAATAAGATTTTACTGCAAATTCCATATTTTGGCTGAAAATTTGCAATAATTTTTCGGCGGGCCTATGGGCAAGCCGAAAAATTCTATCAAATTTTTAGCTCAAAATCTGTAATTTTCGTAACAAATCTTATTTAGGGACAGGTCTAATGATGTGAATTAAAAAATATTATATTCTTTTTAAAATTTCAAGATATTCTTGCACACTAATTCCAAGAAGCCGTAAATTATTTCTGATGATAAATATGGGTATTTGCGTATCGCGGGGGAATACCACCGGCCTTTTCAAATCTTGTCTTTCATAAATCCTATGGTCACCTTTCTCCCGTCCAAATGTACAGCCAAGAAATAAAACGAATTTTTCAAATTTTTTCCAATGGATAGGAGTAAGGCCACTCATATTAATATGAAACTTGAATAGTTTGGAATTCTTGAGAAACCACGACCGGGGGAACCCATGTGGCATGGTTTTTTTGCCAACCTAATTCCGTTAGCACTTCTTCTATAGTTCCTTTTTTCAATATTTCCTCAAAAAAGATATCTACAATTTCTTCAAATCGATGTTTTACTTGGTCAAAAGTGTCGCCCGAAGTAGACAAATCTAGAGCAGGCGTATAAGCCACATACTTTTTGCCTTCACGTAAAATGGACACCGGAATATTAAATTGTAGTACTACTTTTTTCATGTATTCATCATAATAGACGCAAGGGCTTAAGTCAACTTTCACTCTTTCAAACTAAACGGCGTGCCCGAGGGCGTGCCGTTTAGTCAAATATTAATGGTCAAATGTCAATTGTTCTTCTTCGTATGTCCCGAGTCCACTTCATACTTAGTATTTTGCTGTTCAAAGAAATTTACCAGCTCCAGCACATCGGTGGCCGTGCTCATCCATTTAGCGGGATTCGTTACATTGTATTCTTTTGGCAGACCCAATTCAGTCAAGCGCCGGTCGGCCACATACTGCACGTATTGATTTACATAATCAGCATTTAGGCCCAAAATCCCATTGGGGAATAAGTCCTTATTATACGCATTTTCAATATTTACCCCTTGGACAATAATGGACTTTATTTCATTGGCAAATTCTTCGGTCAATAATTCGCTATTTTCTTCCAAAACGGTTTGTATTAACTGGATGCCAAATTTTAAGTGAAGCGACTCGTCGCGCAAGACCCAGTCAATCATGGAGCCGAAATTCCGCAATTGGTTTCGTTGCCTAAATGACAGTGCTACCATAAACCCGCTGTAAAACCAAATGCCTTCCATGACAATGTTGTAAGCCACCATGTTTCTGATAAAATCCTTTTTGCCTTCCACGGTTTCAATGTCCAGTTTTTCTTCGGTCATGCGTTTTAAATAGGTCATCACGTATTTTTCTTTTTCCTGCATGGAAGGGGTTTCAAGATGCACGCTAAATATTTTTTCCCGGTCAAAGGGGAACGTTTCAAGGACATATTCAAAGGCCACGCAGTGGTTTGCTTCCTCCCACATTTGTTTTGCCAAATACAGATGGCACTCAGGGGACTTTAGGTACGGATACACGCCCAGCGCCAATACGCGGTTGACGATTAATTCCGCTGGGTTGAAAAAAGCCATGGTAAATTTTACCGCGTGGCGTTCGTCTTCGGTCATTTTATTCCAGTCCTCCAAGTCCTCCTTTAGCGCAATTTCGTGGGGAAACCAGGTGTTGCGCACCGCCTGCTGGTACAGGTCATACGCCCATTGGTAGCGAATAGGGTGAAGATTAACGTCTTCGGGTGATGCTTTTCCAAGTATTGGCATGGGTTTATGTTTAATTATTTTCCTTCGATTTTTTCCTTGAGGGCTACTGTAAATTTTTCGCTGATTTCTGGATCCAATTCTTTATTATTGAACCGATATTCTCTATCAAGTGCAAAAGATGTTGTTCTGGCAGCCGAACTTCCCTCAAGATAATATTCTACATTTAATTGATGGTCTTCATCATCTAAATAGAGGGTCACTTTTTTAGCACCTTTTTTAAAATCTACAAACTGAGCATCATCAAAACCACTATCCTATGTCAAACGTATTGCATCTGAATTGAGGAGTTCATCTACAAGTCCGGTTGATCGTGCAATATCGGTAACATCCAATTCAATTGGTTCGTGTTCTTTTGATGGCAGCGATTCTTTCATATTTTTTCTTACTTCTTTATTTTTTCAGAAGTAATTTTTAAAATTATTTAGAAATTGAAAATTAGAAATTACAATTTTTGAAGGAATGGGGTCAATTAGCTACCATTTTTTAATAAACCTCATCGTGCGAACCTATATCAATGAAACACAATTCATCACCATTTACGGTAAAAATAATCCTATGCCCATAATTTATTTTTGATGCAAAACAGTCCTTTAAATAACCTGATAGTTTATGGGTTTTAAGATTTACCGAAAAGGGATTATGAGCAATTTCTTTCATTCTTTGCTGTATCATTTTTGAAAGATCAGGACGAAGTTTAATAAAAGTATGCAAGCGTTTTTCAAACCTGGGAGTTGTAAAAATCCTCATCATGTTCAATTATGCTGGTGTTTTAATTTTCTTAAAAATACTATTAACTGACGAATACTCATTTTTTTTGCCCATCTTATATTCCATTAAACTCAAAACGGCCTGAAGTTCTTCGCTCTTTTTTATGGCTTGGTTGACATATTTCAAGCTTTCACTTGCCATTTTTTCAATTTTTTGTATTTGTTTGGTAGTCATGGTCTAAATCTACTTTTGTTCGCTATGAAAGTCAAACTTATTTTTCCCTATCAATAGCGCATGAGGTGAAGATTCATATCTCCTGGCAGAGTGGGGTGCAGTATTGTAGCCCAGGATGCTTTGCCTAAGATCATAGTTTTATTTTTTTAAATTATTTATCCTGTTCAAAATCACGAAGCACTTTTTTAAGATTTTCATCATTCCATTCACTATTTATTATTCCTTGTCCGTGCTCGGGGGATGTGTAACGTAAAACTTCATGGCCCATAAGATCAATGTGTCCAAAACAAAGTTGATTACTACTATCATCTTCGTGGTTTTCAACGTCAATGCTCATTGGGTCTAAACCTCTCATTTCTGCAACGTATCTTACCATGCTTTCCATTAAATATTCAAAACCAGACATGTATAATTCATCGGTGCCTCTATCAAATTCCTCTTTAAACCAATCGACTATTTTTTCAATATCCTTAATGTTTTTTAGTTCTTTTGAGGGATTGAATTTAGGTTTTTCCCCAGAGCCGCCTAATTCTACTTTGTTTGTCATATTATTTTTTACTTCATTGTTTTTTCTGAAGTAATCTTTAATTTTTAATTGTAATTTGTATTTTGACCTTTGCGTTTTTAATGCAGGGAATCGTATTAATTATAAAATTTCTTGAAAGAAATGGAGGGGTAGTGGGGTCAGTTACTAAAGTTAATAAACCTCATCGTGCGAACCTATGGAACAAACATTATGAAACCGCACTAAAGTCGCCGGCGGTTTGGCAATATTGGCTATCTTGGAGCAAGAAATTTGTGAGCGGTAGCTGAAGCTACCGTGAGCAAATTTCTTGGGAAAGATGGCCAAGATTGGCAAATCCGGCCAGAATTGGAGTGCCGGTTTTATAATGTTTGTTCCATAATATGGCTTCCTTTTTGTCTTACAACATTATAGCCAATTTTCGCAAAAGCTTGTATCGCTATTTTTCCTGAAACCGAGGGTAATTTTGCCACAAATATGAAGGTTAGTTCTAAATGCTAATACTATGTAAGCTTAATTCTTGAGGATTATATGATTCTAATGTCTCTTGGTTTTCCTTTTCTTCTAGGCAAAGTTCAATGACTTCCCGTATGTTTATTAGGGCTTCGTCAATGGTTTTGCCTTGGGTAAAACAGTCGCTAAAAACGGGGCATTCCACTACATAAAAACCGTCCTCATCTTTTTCAATAATGATGGGGAGTTTTTTATTTTTAATTTTAGCGACCAATGCTTTTTTCATACTTTTATATATTAGACCTGTTGCGTATTAAGGATTGTCGCGAAAATTGAAGATTTTGGATCAGAAATTTGATAGAATTTTTCGGCTTGCCTCCAGGCCCGGAGATGGGGAAATTTGTTGCTACAAATTTACCCACATCTTGACCGAAAAATTATAATTTGCTAAGCGAGAGAGAAAAAGAAGAATAGCAATTATTCTTTTTCGAACGAGCGACAAATTATACTAGGTATAGCGAATTTATGGCCAAAATATGCAATTTGCAGTAAATCCTTAATACGCAACAGGTCTATTGCCGTAAATTGTCGTGTCATGGGTTAAATGTATGATTTTTTATTAAGAAAGTCAATTTTTTACTGGTAGCGTGTGGGGTGAAGATTCATATCGCTTGGCGAAGCTTTTCCGAGTATTGGCATTGTGAATTTGAAATCTGCTGTAATCGCAATTATTCCTCGCAAGTGCATTTACAATTTGAAGTCAATTTGAAATGACCGAATTTAAAATGTTTTAAATTCTCCTTTTTCCTTTAACTCTTCCATATGAGATTTAAATCCAACATTTCGTAGTCTTACATCTATTATATTTTTCGCTCTTTCTGGATCTGATTCCGCCATTTCGCTTAGTCGCAATTGTTCTTGTCCTAAAATGGATTGGATGTACGTAATTAGATTCAATCTTTTTTCGGCGGATGGGTTTTTCTTTGATGCCAATTCTAATCTCTCAGTAATATCGGCATTTATGTGATTAAGAAACCCCCTGGCACTCATGCTTGGGGAAAGATGCAATAATTCAAGGGCATATGAAAAGTTTTCTAAATCTTTGGGCTCTTCGTCGGGATTTGGTTGCGATTCAATATTTCTTGGCATATTATAAATTTAATTTATACTCTACTGGCACCTATGGACATCATATCCAGAAACCGCACTCCAAGTCTTGCCGGATTTGCCAATCTTGGGCAGTTTTCACAAAAAATATGTTCGCCGTAGCTTCGGCTACGCCTCGCATATTTTTTGTTCCAAGCCGCCCAAGATTGCCAAACCGCCGGCGACTTTAGTGCGGTTTCTGGATGTGATGTCCGTATCGCACGTGAAATTTTCCTACAGGAAGGTGGCATTATTCGGGCGGTTAAATTAAATCCACCCCTAATTTTTCTCGTATTACTTTTTTCATTTTCTTAAGGTCATTTTTCATTATAGTAAATTCTTCTTCCATATCGGTCATTCTCTTTAGGAATTTATCAAGCGTCGTAGTTAGCGCATCTATTTTCTGACTGAATTTTAAATCGATTGCTTGAATGCTCGCTTCAATCCTATGAATTTTTGCATCTGTTTCATCAAATCTTTTATCCACTCCAAGAAATCCTTTCTGCATCATCCTAGCTAGTTGATCGATGGTGATTTTTTTATTTTTCATGAATTTAGTATTTATATTTTACTGGTGGCCTTTTTAAGAAATTTTCACATTTTAAGATAAGTGCATCAAGTTTCCCGCATATATTTTTTTCCATTCTGTCTAAACTTGCAAACACTCTATCCCCAGGTTGTGCTATTTTATTCTGAATGTCTTTTTTTGTTATTTGTTGTATTTCTTTTGGCATGGCTTCAATTTACTTTTTTCTGTTATTAAAGTCAAACTTCATGGTAGCGTGTGGGGTGAAGATTCATATCGCTTGGCGAAGCTTTTCCGAGTATTGGCATGGTTTTTTATTGGTGATAACCCTCTTGTTTATAAACCTCTTGAATTTTTTTTTCTAACTCACCTTTCTTATCAACATCGACATGACCTTCTGTATTGCCATAAAGTTCCTCTGAAAGGCCTTTAATAAAATTATAAGGAATTGGAGACCTAATATGACCCTCGTCGGTATAATTTACCCGATGACTAAATTCCTGATTTTCCAGGCGACTAATAATGACATGTTTTTGATAATTTTCTAAACTGTTATAGGCATTTCTAAAACCTTCTTCTTTAGCTTGATTAATTAAATCCTGGAGTATTCGGTATTTAGGGTCTCCTTTCTCCCTTCTTTCTGGCCTTCTTTCAGCCATATTGGAAAGTTCCTGCTCTAAGGCAGTAATCAGTTCATCTTCGGTGGGGGTTGCCTCATTTTGCTGTGACGAATTTTCTGAATGCGATTCATTCATATTTTAAATCAATTATTAGACCTGTCCCTAAAATAAGGATTTACTGCAAATTGCATATTTTGGCCAGAAATTCGCTATACCTAGTATAATTTGTCGCTCGTTCGAAAAAGAATAATTGCTATTCTTCTTTTTCTCTCTCGCTTAGCAAATTATAATTTTTCGGTCAAGATGTGGGTAAATTTGTAGCAACAAATTTCCCCATCTCCGGGCCCTCTAGGCAAGCCGAAAAATTCTATCAAATTTCTGATCCAAAATCTTCAATTTTCGTACGAATCCTTATTTAGGGACAGGTCTATTGGCAACCATCACATAAAAATTGTTCCTGTGGATCGGTTGGCATATGGATTCGGTACGTTTTTCCGTCAATGATTTTGGTTTGGAAATGTTGACCTTCTTTGTGGGCGGGGGGCAGTTCGGTTTGGACTTTAGCAAAGATTGGTTCAGAGACCTGTTTTAGGGGCTCCACGACGATTTTTATTGGCTTTGCCTCGTTCGCTTCGCTGGAGCTATGGCGAAGCAGGCCGAAGCTTCCAGTGGAGGCAGGTTCTATGGGTAGTGTAAATGCCTTTTTTTCTATAATTTCGGGTTGCTGGGTGGGTTCGTTCTGGATTCCCGCTTCTGCGGGAATGACAACGGGAGGCGCGCTAATCCGTGCTTGATCTGCGTTAGTCTGCGCTTGGGTCTTAAAGACAGATGCAAACCCCGTCTTTCCCAATTTTACCGATTTATTTACCGCCACGGTGCTTTGTTCGGCCGTGTGACGAGGCTTCATGTGTAGGTAATACGTTGATTTAACTCCCTTTCGCCATGCGGAAAAGTAAATGTCCATGGTTTTATCAATATCGCGGTCGTCCAAATACATGTTGCGGCTCAGTGCCTGATCAACCCATTTTTGAGCCCGGGCAGCTACTTCAATAAAGGCGTAGGGTGAGACGCTAAAGGAAGTTTTGTAAATATCGCGGATGTGGCTTGGAATTTCGGCAATAGAAGAAATATCCCCCTGCAGTTCAATAATTTCTCCCTTTACCATATCCCACAAGTTCATGTTTTTTAGTTCAGTGACCAGATTATGGTTAATATCTAAATATTTACCGGAAATTTTATTACGAGAAAAAACCTGGGCAAACCGCGGGTCAATTCCGGGAGTGGTGCCCGCCACTAAGCCAATGTTAGCGTTTGGGGCAACCGCCATTAAGGTAGCGTTTCTCATGCCATTTTTTACTTTAGTGCGCAACGAATCCCAGTCAAGCCAGTTTTGCTTTGATTTTTTATCAACATCCAGTGGTACGCCGCGTTCTATTTCTAGTTTCTCCATGGTATCTATCGGCACCATTCCTTTTGACCATTCGCTACCCGGAAAATTTTTGTAGCTTCCGCGTTCCGTTGCCAAATTGGCTGATTCATCAATAGCCATGTAACTGATAAATTCAAAGATTTTATCGGTAAAGTCGTAGGCGTGCGGCGAGTCGTAGGGGATTCCTAATTGTTCAATGGCATCAGAAAAACCCATAACACCCAAACCGATAGCGCGGTTTTCTTTATCTGACTTTATAGCTTCCGGCACCGGCAATACATTAATGTCAATTAAGTTATCCAGTTGTCGCACGGCCAAACGCGCCGATTCTTCCAATTTTTGCCAGTCGATCTGTTTTTTCTTTAAGTGGGCGGCAATATTAATAGACGCCAAGTTGCACACGGCAATATTATCTTTATCTTGGGGCAGGCAAATTTCAGTGCACAGGTTTGACATGTGAATGGTGCCGGTATTGTTGTTAAGGGCCCGCAAATTAATGGAGTCTTTCCAAACCAGCCAGGGGTGTGAAGTAGTTTGCAGTGCCACCAGGATTGCCCGGTACTGTTCAGTGGATGGCACCTTTTTAAACATGCGTAATTTTCCCTCATCGGCCATTTTTATGTACTCTTGATAGCGCTGTGAAAATGCCTTTCCGTACAATTCGTTTAAGTCGGGGGCCTCTTTTGGGTCAAACATGTACCAGTCCTGTTTTTGCTCAACTCGTTTCATAAATTCATCGGAAATAAATACGGCAGTGTCGGCCGTTCGCATTCTTAAGTAATCATCTCCGGCACTTTGTTTCCAATTGATAAAATCAGGAAAATCATAATGCCAATTTTCCATGTAAAAACACAGGGCGCCTTTTTTCTTGCCGCCCCGTTGAATAGCGCGGATGGCCGTATCAATAATTTTAGCAAATGGAGTAGGGCCCGAAGAAGTAGTGTTGTTGCTGGAAAGGGGAGAACCGGTAGCACGCAGTTTGGTGATAGAAGCACCCAATCCGCCCGATGCCTTTGAAAGCAACATGACGTCAGCGACCGATTTTGAGATATGCGTCATGTCGTCGTGGATTTCCAGTAAAAAACAATTGGAAAGGGCGGGGTTTGGCACCCCGGCGTTAATGTTGGTGGAACCGCCGGCGATGTATTCGTGACGGGACATTTTTTCGTAGAACTTGATGGCCCATTCCGTAGGTTCTTTTTCGTTATAGGAATTTCCCATGGCTACTCGCATAAACAAATACTGGGGCGTCTCAAACGGTTTTTGTTGTTTGTTTTTAATAGAGTATCGGTTAAGCAAGCCATCCAGGCCGGCGTAGATAAATAATTCGTCCCGCTGAATATCTAAAAAATTAGACAATTTATCTAAGTCAAAGTTTTTTTCCATGCGGGGGTCTAAAATGCCATCTTGTACGCCCTTTTTTATATAATCGGCAAAATGTTCTTTGTGGAGTTTTTGCAGCTCCTGGTCGGTTTCGTAGTGTCCTAATACATGCTTGTAAACCGTTTTTAATAATAACCGTGTGGCAATTTTATCATAGTCAACGTCTTCTTTGATATTTTGGACAGCGGCGTTAATGGTTGCCTGATCTAATTCTTCAGTGGTAATACCATCATAGAGTGTAACCTTAGTATCGGTGGCCACTTGGGTAACCTTGGCAACCGGGTCAATCATGCCAAAAGCGGCACGCTCAATGGAACGATTAATTTTATCTGCGTTAAATAACACTTTACTGCCGTCGCGCTTGGTGATGGTGAGTTCCATAGTTTTAAATTTGAAATTTGAAATTTACAATTTGAATTCAATGCTAAATGTTTCAATGTCTAAATTTGAAAACGTAACGTCGAGTTTAGATGATTTCAAATTAAAACATTTTAAATTGATTTCAAATTTCAAATTGTAAATTTCAAATTATTGATTTTGTAATTTACATTTTACTGCTTTGGATTTTAAAAATCAAATAGCCGTTTTTAGGCCAAAAAATGAAAAACTGTGGATAACTTTTATCAATAAAAAAATCTCGCTCTGTTGCGAGGATTTTTCTTTTTTTAGTGTGTCTTTACAGTTTGGCTAGAACCTATTTTATCCGAAATTCCTGAAAACTGACAGGAAGCCGCGCTACGCGCGGCACAAACGATTCTGAACGCTCGGGCGGGCAAAAAGAAAGGGGGTTGGGGGGAATGAATTTTTGCCCGCACTCGCTTTCCGCCGCCGCCATTCAGGCCAGTGAAACTGGCACGCCGCCAAAAAGAAATGTAACAAAATCATATCTGATTTTGTTCCTTACTGGCAAGTTTATTCCTAAATGAAAATAAGAAATATACAACTCCCACAAAAATCGTTAGCCACGAAAACAGCAGAAAGCTTTTTTGATAGGAATATAAACTTGCCAGCGAGCCAACTCCAAAATAGATAGCGGTAACACCGATCTCGGTGAAAAATCCTTTGACAGAAGAAATTGTAGCGCGTTGCGCTGTCGGAATGACATTCTGAATTTTTCCCTCGAAAACAACATCAATGATTTTGAAAAGGAAACTAAATACCAGCAAAAGCAGAACGGTCGCGGGTTTGAAAATGAGAGAAGCAGTAAGTAAAAGTATTCCGTTCAAAATAAAAACAACGTAGAAAGTTCTATTTGAAAAATTGCTGAATCTGTAAGCAATCGCACTAGCGATTGCTTGTATGGCGCTACTTGCGCCAATGAAAATCGCAATTGCATATTTTGCTAGTCCGACTTGTTCACCGAAAATTGACCAATATTCATCAATTGCTCCTCCAAGCGCAAGGGCGATTGAAATAAAGATTATTAGTTTGAAAATCAAAGGATTTTTCACCGAGTCAGAAAATCCTTGCTTTATACGAGAAAAGTATTCTTTTTCGTGCGTTGATTCAAATCGTTTTGCCTTCGGCAAAATGATTATGGAAATACTCGAAACAACAAGAGAAATAAGACTTATGGCGAGAACAAAAGAATAACCAAAATGTATAGCAATGGACGCTCCGAGCGAAGCGAGAAGTATAGCGACAAAAGCAAGGCTTTTTGCCCGCCCAATAACCTTTGTGTATTCGCTATCTTTGTTGGCTTGTTTTAACTCATCGAATACCAGTGCCTCAAAAGTGCCGGAGGTAAAGGCACTTTTGATTCCCCAAAAAATAAAACCGATAAGAAAACCGTAGAAATTGGGAAAAACAAGCCAACAGGTGTAGCCGATAATTCTCGCAATCTGTGCGAAAAATAAAATATGTTTGCGAGAATATTTATCGGCTATAACGCCAGAAGGAACTTCCAAAATAAAAGCGGTAATAGACCAAACTGCGAGAATTATTGAAATTTGCAGACCGTTAAGTCCATAATCAATAAACATAACCGCATACAGCGGGTAGATAAAAACCAGATCATCAAAGAATTTGAAACTATATATTTTTGATAAAAAACTGTTCATATTATTTCAATAATTCATCAGCAGATACTTCAAGCGCATCAGCTAATTTTTGAATTGTCGCAAGGGTCGGATTTCGTTTGCCATTCTCTATGCCGCTAATATAAGCGCGGTGGACTTCTAAATTCCGCGCAATATCCCCTTGCGACATTTTCTTTTTTGTTCTTATGCGCTTGAGATTTTGCCCAAGTTTTGCTGAAATTTGAACCATATAAGTTATTCACATTTTATCACTTGTTGCATTATCGGTAAATGTTGTATTATAGTGATACATATGTATTTGGAGAGCAAAATCATTTCTGAATTTCATGCGGCGTATTTCGCGAAGCGAAATCTGAATGGCGGCGGCGGAAAGCGAGTGCGGGCAAAAATTCATTCCCCCCAACCCCCTTTCTTTTTGCCCGCCCGAGCGTTCAGAATC
>MHOT01000005.1 GCA_001820175.1 Candidatus Staskawiczbacteria bacterium RIFCSPHIGHO2_02_FULL_42_22
CGGCACCGCCATCGTCGGCACCATCTCCGGTACTGATATCTCCTTTGGCGCCGAATCAGTGTTCAATAGCGCATCCTCCCCCTACACCTCCGTCTCCGCCCTCGATTCCACCCACGTGGTGGCGGTGTATCAGGATGGGGGCAACAGCGACTACGGCACCGCCGTCGTCGGCACGGTCTCGGGTACCGATATCTCCTTCGGTTCCGAAGCCGTTTTCAACAGCGCAGCTTCCTACTACACCTCCGTCTCCGCCCTCGACTCCACCCACGTGGTGGCGGTGTATCGGGACGCCGGCAACAGCGACTACGGCACCGCCATCGTCGGCACCGTCTCCGGTACTGATATCTCCTTTGGCGCCGAATCCGTTTTCAACAGCGCATTATCCAGCTACACCTCCGTCTCCGCCCTCGATTCCACCCACGTGGTGGCGGTGTACCAGGACTTCGGCAACAGCAGTTACGGCACCGCCATCGTCGGCACCATCTCCGGTACTGATATCTCCTTTGGCGCCGAATCAGTGTTCAATAGCGCATCCTCCCCCTACACCTCCGTCTCCGCCCTCGATTCCACCCACGTGGTGGCGGTGTATCAGGATGGGGGCAACAGCGACTACGGCACCGCCGTCGTCGGCACGGTCTCGGGTACCGATATCTCCTTCGGTTCCGAAGCCGTTTTCAACAGCGCAGCTTCCTACTACACCTCCGTCTCCGCCCTCGACTCCACCCACGTGGTGGCGGTGTATCGGGACGCCGGCAACAGCGACTACGGCACCGCCATCGTCGGCACCGTCTCCGGTACTGATATCTCCTTTGGCGCCGAATCCGTTTTCAACAGCGCATTATCCAGCTACACCTCCGTCTCCGCCCTCGATTCCACCCACGTGGTGGCGGTGTACCAGGACTTCGGCAACAGCAGTTACGGCACCGCCATCGTCGGCACCATCTCCGGTACTGATATCTCCTTTGGCGCCGAATCCGTTTTCAATAGCGGAACTTCCAGCTACACCTCCGTCTCCGCCCTCGACTCCACCCACGTGGTGGCGGTGTACAGGGATGATAGCAACAGCAATTACGGCACCGCCGTCGTTGGCACAGTCGCTTCCAACACCGCCCCGTCCATCTCCGCCGGTCCCTCCGACGGTGGTTCTTCCTCCGCTTCTCCTACCACCGTCGGAAGCAACGTCACCTTCACTGCCACCGCTACGGACGGCGAGTCAGATCAGTATTATTTAGCCATATGTAAAACCAATAGCGTCACCGCCGTCAATAGCGCCGCTCCCACCTGCGGCGGAGGCAGCTGGGCCATTTCATCGGCCACCGCTTCGGGCTCGCAGGCATCGGTAACGTATGCGACGGTGGCGGGCGACAGTGAAAGCAACGCCTGGTTTGCGTTTGTGTGTGATAACAATGCCTCGTCTTTGTGTTCCAGTTCCAGCCAAGGATCCGGCACCACCGGTTCTCCTTTTGAAGTCAACCACGTTCCCACTTTCACTTCGGTGGCCAACACTTCTGGCTATCTGAACACGGGAGACACTCTCACTTTTACTTCAGTAGCCAGTGATTCAGATACCAGTGGCACGGCCGACACCGTCACTTTGTATATCTGCAAATCCAACGACTTCACGGGTACCGCTTGCGGTGCCGGCGGAAGCTGGGCAACCTCCTCCGCTTCCAGTTCCAACCCATCTGCCACCTACACCGTTCTCTCCGGCGACACCGACGGCACCATCACCTACTACGCCAACCTAATTGATGACTCAAGCGCCGAGGCCTCCGCCAACCCTCTGACCGGAACTTTCCAAATTGACAACACCGCTCCCACGGTTTCCCTCACCGGCTCCCTGACCTGGCCGGCGCCGTTGACCACTTCATTCACTCCCACCGCCTCCGCTTCCGACGCCACCTCGGGCATTGCCACCTACGCCTGGTCTCAAACCGCAGGCAGCGGCACCCTCACGTTTAGTTCCGCTTCCACCCTTTCCACTAGCATTACCGTCGATGCCACCGGAACCTATACCGTCCAGCTTACCGTCACCGACACTGCCGGCAACCAGACCACTTCGAGTTTCGACCTGACCTGGTCAAACCCCAGTTTTGGCGGTGGTGGAAACGGCTCCGGCGGCGGTTTCTCCGGCGGTAGCGGAGGATCCTCCTGTCCCGCCCCATCGGGTACCTGGACTTTCCAAATCAACCAAGGCCAGCCAACTACTCAAACCCGCGCCGTCACGCTTTCGTTTACCTCAAATCCTCCCATTACTCCCTCAACTCTCATTTCCGACACTCCCATTACCGTCACTCTTGCCAATGACTCCGCTTTTACCAACGCCGTCTCAAAACCCTACCAACCAGAACTTCCCTATACTCTCACCAAAGATCAAGGGACCAAGACCGTCTATGCCAAACTCCAAAACTCTTGCGGCTCATTCACCCCAACCCTCTCGGCTGCCATCGATTATATCCCGCCACCCTTTACCTTTAAGATGCCATTCCTTTTCACCCGCACCCTCGCCCCCGGCGACCAGGGCAACGACGTCAAGGAACTCCAACTCTTCCTTACCTCCTTAAATTTATTTCCTACCACCATTATTGCCAACGGCTACTACGGCCCTACTACTACCGGCTCCGTCAGAAAGTTCCAGCAATCAAACAATATTCTCCAAACCGGCACCTTCGGCCCTCTGACCCGACGCGCCGCCAACATCATCCAGTTAACCCGCGCCATCCGACAGTTGGAAGAATATTTGGCAAAATTGGCGGAGTAGAATTGTTCGTCATTGCGAACCGCAGTGAAGCAATCTCGTAACCCCGTCATTGCGAGCCACAGCGAAGCAATCCCCGTTCAATTATTAGATTGTTTCGTCGCCCCGCCTGCGGGCGGGGCTCCTCGCAATGACAAAAAACAATAAATTGCTGAACAGAAAGTAATCCCCCACACCCCCGATGTCATTCCCGACGCGCACGATCGGGAATCCAGGGTATCTTGTTTGAAAATCTTCTGGATCCCGGGTCAAAAGCCCGGGATGACAACGAGAGGTGTGGGGGTTACGAAGAAAAAAATTGACAGTCATGGTATTTGGAGTAATATTAAAGTATGGAGAGTCAATTACATAGTGGAACTTTTTTTAGTCCCAGTAAGGGTGATTTAGAATTTAAAGAAGTCATACGGGAAATTTATGACTATATTTCGGCCGAACCGGAATTTTTTTATGACATTGTAGTGGGTTGCGACTCACCTTCAAGTGACAAGCCGTTTTTTCCCATTGCTATTGTGGTGCTAAGGACGGGAGCTGGCGGTCGGTTTTTTTTAAAGAAAATGCATTACCCGGATGCCTACCTAAAAAAATTTATGCACATTAATTGGAAACAGAGGATTTTACAAGAAGTATATTTGTCATGTGAGCTGGCACTAACATTGCGCGAAACCTTGGAAAAAGAATTTGGCGCAGCGCGCCCGCATTTTAATTATCAGTTTGCCTACATTCATGCCGATGTGGGTGAGCAGGGAAAAACCAAGGAAATGGTAAAAGAGGTGACGGGGCTTATTAGGGGTAATGGGTTTGAGCCAAGGATAAAACCGTTTTCTTTCGCCGCGTCGGTGGTAGCGGATAGATATACTTAAGTGGATTAAAAATTTAAAAGTCAAAATGCAAAATTATAGAAGTGGCGCGCCTGCGGGCGCGCCACTTTTTCTTTAAAAAAAAATGTGTTAAAATAATGCCATGAATTCGGCTGAATTACGCCAAAAATTTCTGGAATTTTTTGAAAAAAAGGGCCACGCCATTATTCCCAGCGCCTCTTTAATTCCCGATAAAACCGACGGTACGGCCTTATTTAGCACTGCGGGTATGCAACCACTGGTACCATATTTACTGGGAGAAAAACATCCTGAAGGCAAAAGAATTGTGAGTATCCAAAAATGTATTAGGACAGGAGATATCGATGAAGTGGGCGACGATACTCATTTAACTTTTTTTGAAATGCTGGGAAATTGGTCGCTGGGCGACTACTGGAAACAAGAATCAATCCAATGGAGTTTTGAATTTTTAACCAAAGAATTGAATATTCCCATTGAAAAATTGGCATTTTCTTGTTTTGCGGGAGATGAAAATGCGCCCAAGGATGAAGAATCAGCCAAGATTTGGGAGAGTATGGGAATCAAGAAAGAACGGATCGTCTTTTTGCCAAAAGAAGACAATTGGTGGGGGCCGGTTGGTGACACGGGTCCATGTGGTCCTGACACAGAAATTTTTTACTGGAAATCAAATGATATTCCTACTCCGAAAACATTTGATTCAACTGATAAAAATTGGGTGGAAATTTGGAATAACGTTTTTATGCAATACATAAAAAATGCCAGTGGTGAATATGTGTTGGCAGAGCAAAAAAATGTTGATACGGGAATGGGATTTGAAAGAACTTTAGCGATTTTAAATAGTTTTGAGAATGTTTATGAGACAGATTTATTTGAACCAGTGATGCAGTTATTTCCCGGTTTTACTAACGAAAGAGCGAAACGAATTATTACTGATCATGCCCGGGCTTGTGTTTTTTTAATTTCAGATGGCGTGGTGCCTTCCAATAAAGACCAAGGATATATTTTGCGTAGATTGTTACGGAGAATGATGGTGCATATGCGAGGTATTGAGCACGATATATTTGAACCGATTAAAAAAACCATCGTAATATATAAAGATGTATATGATTTGTCTGAAGAAAAAATTTTGCCAGTTATTAAAGACGAAGCCGATAAATTTGAAAAAACCCTAGCCGCTGGATTAAAGGCCATTGAAAAAATAGATGTCATTAATGGTAAAGAAGCATTTTTACTATACGAAACGTACGGGTTTCCATTGGAAGTTTTAGAAGAAATGCGTACTGTAGCAAACCGGGAACAGTTTTTTGAAGAACTTAAAAAGCACCAGGAACTTTCCCGGACTGCTTCCGCGGGAATGTTTAAGGGGGGATTAGCGGACCATGACCCTCAAACTATAAAATTACACACGGCCCACCACTTATTATTGGCGGCGCTTCAGGAAATGTTTGGAAAACAGGTCAAACAGAAGGGAAGCAATATTAATTCTGAACGGTTACGTATTGATTTTTTGTTTGACAGGAAAATTACCGATGAAGAAAAAAAGCGGCTTGAGAGCATGGTAAACGAAAAAATTCAGAAGGGGTTGGATGTTGTAAAAAGAGAGATGCCGCTAGAGGAGGCCCAAAAAATTGGCGCCGAGATGGAATTTGGTGTAAAATACGGTAATACGGTGTCCGTGTATTTTATACAGGATAGTAAAGGTAATGTGATAAGTAAAGAATTTTGTGGAGGTCCTCACGTAAGCAATACGTTTGAATTAGCCGCCCCACAGGGCGAGCCTCGCCCCGATGGGCGGGGACCCTTTAAAATTATTAAAGAAGAGGCCTCCTCTCAGGGAGTTAGAAGGATTAAAGGCATACTAAAATAACAGCGATCCTAATTTACGAATATCATCCGAATGATCCTAATAACGCAACGGCGTATTCGGAACATTCGGATGCATGATTCGGATTATTCGGATCGCATCGCAAGATGAGCAAAAAAATGCACGATATCATATCACCGAAGCACCGGGCGGCGAAGGCCGTCGTCTTGGAAAAGAAGGTGGGCCGACGGTCAACGGGTGTTAAAAAAAGGAAAACCACCTTGAAACCAGAAGTATTGGCAGAAGCGAAAAAAGAATTCCTGGAAAGAAAAGAGGGGCGTTTTCCTCTAAAAGAAATCGTCGCAGGGGCCGTGGTACTGGCGCTCTTACTGGGCGCGTATGGATTTTTAAAACTTCCAAAAGCAACCGTGCAGATGTGGCCGGTCATGGAAACGGTAACCTTGCAGGAAAAAGTGCTTGCCAGTACCTCAAAACAGGAGCCAGGTGCGCTTGAATCAACGATACCGGCCCATTACCTGGAGGTTTTAAAAGATGCCAGTCAGGAGTTTCCGGCCACCGGAATTACGACCCAAGACGGCAAGGCGACCGGCAACATTACCATATACAATAAGATAAATCCATCAACTCCTTTTACATTGATTAAGGGGACTCACTTTTTATCCGATTCGGGAAAATATTTTATTACGTTGCAAAAGGTGACGATTCCCGCGGCTACCAATAAGACGCCAGGATCAATTACCGTGCAGGTGCAGGCCGAAACCGCAGGAGCCGAGGCGAATATAGGACCCTCTAAGTTTTCCATACCAAAACTGAATGGCACTTCGTACTACCATAGTTTATATGCTTCATCAAATGCCGATATGAAGGGAGGATATACGGGAAAATTGAAAAAAGTAACCGATGACGATTTGGAAACCGCCAAGGATGTGTTGGTGGAAAAATTATTGCAGGAAGCAAAAGATGAGCTAAGAAATAATCTTGACCCAAACGATGTGTTGCTGGATGATGCGGTTACCAGTAGCGTTGTGGCTTCCAGTGCTAATGCAAAATCAGGGGCGATTTACGATACTTTCCAGCAAAGCGCAAAAGTAAAAGTGACAGCACTCGTATTTAAAAAAATCGACGTGGAACAATTTGTTGTTGCCCTAGCCAAGGCACACCTGTCGGATGATAGTAGGTTGTTTGAAAAGAGTGTTACGATTAACTATCGCCCTTCGACTTTCGATGTCCAAAAAAAGATCATCACCCTTAATTTGGATTCGTCGTTTAAAAAGTATTACTACATCGATACCCTTGAATTAATTAATCTATTTTCAACTAAGTCATCTGATCAAATAAAACAGATCGTCGACCAAAAGTATAACGGAAATATTTTTGAGCTCAAGGTCAACTTTTGGCCATTTTGGGTGCGCCGGGCGCCGAGTGATCAGGATAGGATTAAAGTTGATCTTATATTGGAATAATAAGAGTAAACGTAACCCCTTACACCTCTCACTCCCGTCCGTCGTCATTGCGAGGGCATCGCAATGCCCGAAGCAATCTCCATGCAAAATGACGAGATTGCCGCGTCGCCCACGATTGCGATCGGGGCTCCTCGCAATGACGGTGAATGGGTGTGTGGGAGTGTGAGGGGTTGCGAGTAAACGGGTTGACCCCGCACCACTTTCACTACGCCATCATTAACATATTTCATATTTTGTTACCCTAAAAAATTGTATTATCCTACCCCAAGTATCCCGTGAAAGTGGTGCGGGGTTGACCTTTGCCCGTTAATTTGATAGTATTAAAAATTGTAAAAATGGATTCAGATCAAGTTATTAATAACCAAGAAAATTCTGCGGCCGAGGCCAAGGATTTAAACCAACTTATCAAGCGGGAGGGACGAGTAATAGAGGCCTTACCAAACGCCTTTTTTAAGGTAGTATTGGACGACGGCAAGGAGATAACTGGTTTTCTGTCAGGAAAAATGCGACTGAATAGAATCAAGATTTTGCCTGGAGACAAAGTGACGGTTCATATGAGTCCGTATGATGATAAGAAAGGAAGGATTGTATATCGACTAAAATAACTCAATTTTATTGCTTACAATAAAATTCGCAGATTAACGCAGATAAAACGCAGATTAACGCAGATTACGTAACGTATCCGCGATAATCCGCGTAACAATCCGCGTTTATCTGCGATTTTTACGGAGTAAAAAGAGATGAAAGTTAGGCCCTCGGTAAAAAAAATTTGTAATGATTGCAAGATCGTCAAACGCACGGGCCGTATTTATGTTATTTGCAAGAAAAATCCAAAACATAAGCAAAGACAAGGATAAGCGACAATTGACCTTTAACATTTGACCTGTGACACTTTTTTCACTAGTCAATGGTTAATTGTAAAATGTCAATTGTTAACTACGTATGCCACGAATCGCAGGGGTAAACATACCCGACAACAAAAGAATAGCAATTGCCATCACCTATATTTATGGGATAGGCAGGTCTTTGAGTGAAAAAATTATTAAGGAAACTAAAATTGACCCCAATAAAAAAGCAAAGGATTTGACTCCTGCAGAAATCAATGGTTTAAGGGAATTTATAGAAAAGTCATACAAGATTGAGGGTGACTTGCGAAGAGATGTGATGGTAAATATCAAACGATTAAAAGATATTGGAACTTGGCGGGGGAGTCGTCATGCTAAAAAATTACCGGTGAGAGGTCAAAGGACAAAGACAAATACCAGAACAGTACGGGGAAATGTAAGAAAGACCATGGGTTCGGGAAGAAAACCGGCAGCGGCACCAACATAATCTAAATTCAAAACTCTAAATCCTAAACTCTAAACCGTTTAGAATTTAGAAATTAGAATTTAGAATTTCTTTTACGAAGTAAAAGCTATGGGAAAAAAACATATTGCGACAACCAGCGGGGAAGATACCATAAAAGAGAAAGAAAGCGTTGATACGGCCTTAAAAAAAGAGGTGAAGGTCAAATCAATTGATCGTGTTTCTGAAGCCAGAGTGTATGTATCTTCTTCGTATAACAATACCATTGTTACCCTTACCAATGCCAAGGGCGAGGTTTTGGTTTCAAAGTCGGCCGGCGCGGTAGGTTTTAAGGGTGCCAAAAAAGCAACTTCGTTTGCCGCTTCCCGGGTTGCCGAGGCCATTGTGAATGTTTGTAAAAAATTAGGGGTAGAAAGGGTAGAAGTGTTTATTAGGGGTGTTGGCGCGGGGCGCGAATCAGCAGTAAGAATATTGGTGAACCAGGGATTAAATGTAGTTTCAATAAAAGATGTAACGCCTATTCCTCACAATGGAATCAGGCCCAAGAAGGTAAGGAGAGTGTAGTGTGAAATCCTAAATCCTAAACTCTAAATCCTAAACCGTTTTAGAATTTAGAAATTAGAATTTAGAGTTTCTTTTGCAAAGCAAAAGCTATGGAGAATACTCAATTCAAAAACGTAAAACCGACCGGGCAGGGTGCCCCCGAAAAAAGAAAAAGGAAAAGCGCTGTTTCTGAATACAAAAAATCGCTGACCGAAAAGCAGACCCTTAAAAATTTGTACGGTTTATCTGAACGGCAATTTAAGCGTTATGTGCTCCAAACCCTTGAAAAAATGGGTCGGGTCGAAAACGTGTCCAATGAACTTATTAGCCGTTTGGAAAAACGTTTGGACAATGCGGTATTTCGGTTGGGATTTTCAAAATCTCGCTCCCAATCGCGGCAAATGGTAAACCATGCCTATTTTTTGGTAAATGGAAAATCGGTTAATATTCCATCATTTCAAGTAAAAAAGGGAGATGTTATTGCCATGAAAGAGACCAAGAAAAAAAAGCCGATGTTCAAGGATTTATCAGAAACACTAAAAAAAATAGAGACACCAGTATGGTTGAATTTAAATAAAGAAAAATTTGAATCAACGGTTACAGGTGAGCCAAGTTTGGCAGAAGTTAACCCGCCCGTTGAAATATCGTTGGTGTTTGAGTTCTACTCTAGATAATATTAATTGCATGGAACAGATAGCATGGAACAATTAACCGTAGGTTATGTTTCATGTTTCATGTTTCATGTTTCATAAAAATGATTCCACTTCCATTACCTGCTAAGGTGATAAAAAAGGATTCCCATCAAGCAACCTTTGAAATAGACGGCCTCTATCCGGGGTATGGGGTTACCATCGGGAATTCATTGCGACGGGTTTTGTTATCATCTCTTCAAGGAGTTGCCGTTACTGAAGTTAAAATAAAGGGAGCGCCCCATGAATTTTCCACCATCCCCGGGGTGTTGGAGGATGTTATTATGATTCTCTTGAATCTAAAAAATTTAAGATTCAAAATTCATGAAGGGACTATGCAAAAAGTACAGCTTCATGTAAAGGGAGAGAGAAAAGTAACAGGAGGGGACTTTAAAATGTTTCCCCAAATTGAATTGGCAAACCCTGAGCTACCTATTGCCACCATTACTGATAAAAAAACGGAACTTGATATAGAACTTACCATAGAAAAAGGCATTGGATACGAGCCGAAAGATCATCGAAAAATAAAAAAAGCGGGGGCGGGCATTCAAGAAAAAGCGGAAATAGGGGCCATTGCTCTAGATGCTATTTTTACCCCCATTAAAAATGTGAATTTCCAAGTAGAAAATATGCGAGTAGGGGAAAGGACTGATTTTGATAAACTTCGCCTTGAAATAGAAACTGATGGTACGTTGACTCCGCAAGAAGCATTTTCCCAGGCATGTGACATATTGTTATCCCACTTTACCTTAGTTTCAGGAAAAGATTCATCTTTGATTGACGGAGAAGGTGCCAATAATGCTGATCAAACACCTAAAGAAAAACCTAAAAAGAAAGAAGTAAAGCCAAAAAAGAAAAGCAAGAAGTAAGTAGATGCGATGCCAATATGCGAATGCATACTAATAATACCAATACGGAAACGTTATTCGTATAATTAGTATGAATTAGTATATTAGAATCGCATTGAGCGAAGCGATGCGAAAGTTAAACAAAGGGAGAATATTATCAAGGCCGAAAAACCAACGAGAAGCGTTGCTAAAAACCCTGGCGACCAGCTTGTTTTTGGGTGGAAAAATTAAAACTACGGAAGCCAAGGCAAAAGAATTAAGGGTGGTTGCGGAAAAATTCATTACCCGGGCCAAAGATAATACGGTTTCAAATAGGCGATTATTGGCAAAATCATTATCTTCGTTTACCGTAAAAAAATTAGTGGATGAAATTGCGCCAACCTTTAAAGATCGCCAAGGTGGCTATACCCGGATAATGAAACTGGGGCCACGAAAATCCGATGGGGCTAGGATGACAATTATAGAATTAGTGAAATAGGTGTGAAATCCTAAACTCTAAATCCTAAACTCTAAACCATTTTAGAATTTAGAAATTAGAATTTAGAATTTCTTTTGCGAAGCAAAAGCTATGGAAGTAATAAAACGAGACAATCATATTGTGGATGCAACTGATAGGCCCTTGGGCCGATTAGCTACCGAAGTGGCAGTTTTATTGCGCGGTAAAAATAAAGTGGGGTTTGCACCCTATAAAGATATTGGCGATTTTGTAACGGTAAAAAACGTTAACGGATTAAAATATACGGGTAAGAAATTCCAAGATAAAATTTACTATCACCATACCTTGTATTTAGGAGGATTAAAACAGGCCACCATGAAAGAGGTGTATTTAAAAAAGGGGCCCGAAGAGATATTCAGAAAAGCGGTCATGGGAATGTTAACTAAAAATAAATTAAGGGCAAAACAAATTAAACGATTAAGATTCCAAAAATAATTCAATTTTATTGCAAAGCAATAAAATTTCGCAGATTCACGCTGATAAAACGCAGATTAACGCAGATCACGTAACGTATCCGCGTAAATCCGCGTAACATCTGCGAATATCCGCGATTTTTACAAAGTAAAAATGATGGTTACAGAAAAAACTAAAATAAAAAAAGTTACTTCTCCCATAAAGGAAAAGCCACGGGTAAAAAAAGCAGAAGAAGTAATGACGGTTACGCCAAAAGTTGGCGTGGATATTCAATTAGATGATATTATGCCGGAAGATTTTCCAACCGAAAAGGAGCTCGCCTCAAAGCCGGACCGGTATTTTGAAGCCATTGGCCGGCGCAAAACCGCTGTGGCACGCGTGCGGCTTTTTACTCGAGGCGATAAGCAATTTTTAGTTAATGGCAAAAGCTATCAGGAATATTTCTCTTTAAAGGGAGATCAAGAAACTTCGGTGGCTTCTATGAAAAAAATGAAGTGTTTGGATAAATTTAAGGTAACCGTAATGGTAAAGGGTGGAGGAAGAAATTCCCAAGCCGAAGCGGTGCGTCATGGAACTGCCCGCGTATTAGTTGATTTTAATAATAATTTTAGAAAACGATTAAGAAAAGCAGGTTACTTAACCCGCGACCCAAGAATGAGAGAACGTAAGAAATTCGGACTCAAACGCGCCCGCAAAGCACCCCAGTGGGCGAAGCGGTAATAGAACCCGTCAGAAAACGATTATCAAATTAAATTTTGACACAAAACCACTCTTTTTAGAGTGGTTTTGTGTTTTACGAAGAATGTTGAAATTGAAACGTGAAAAAGGTAAAATTAGATAAATTATTATTTATGAGATTTATAGGAAACAAAGAACTGATAATTGATGAAATAAAGAATCTTTTGAAAGAAAGAGGGCTTTTAAATAACAAGCGCAGGTTAAAATTATTTGATGCTTTTTGTGGTACAGGAGCTGTTTCTGATTCACTTAAAGATTCATTTGATTTAATAGTTAATGACATGTTGAAATGGTGTGTCATTTATACTAAAGGAAGAATAGTGGTAAAAGATTGTACATTTGAAAAACTAGGATTTGACCCTTTTGAATTTTTAAATTCAAACGCACAAATAAGAAAAGGTTTTTTCTATAAAAACTACTCACCTGGTGGTTCAAAAAGAATGTATTTCAGCCCCGAAAATGCAGGTAGAATTGATTATTTTAGATATACAATCGAAAGATGGAAATTAGATTATTTGATAAACGATAATGAATACTCATATTTATTGGCAAGCATTATTGAGTCTATATCTTTCGTATCTAATACAGCCGGTGTTTACGGAGCATTTTTGAAGCACTGGGATCCTCGTTCAAAGAAATTAATTATTCTTCAAAGAGTCAAATCAAGTAATTCTGGATATTTTAATGTTCAATTTTACAACGATAAAATAGAAAAGATAATAGATAAAATTAATTGCGACATTCTATACCTTGATCCACCGTATACCCAAAATCAATATGGCACACAATATCACTTACTTGAAACATTAGTACTAGATGACAATCCAAGCGTAAGTAAAATAACTGGGTCTAGGCCAGTTTCTCCAATGAGATCCGACTGGTCCGTAATGTATAGAGCACATATTTTATTCGATGAAATTATTTCCAAAACAAAGGCCAAATATATTATTTTAAGCTATAGTACAGATGGATTTATGTCTAAAAGCTTTATAGAAGCTAGTTTAAAAAGATATGGGAAGACAAAGTCTTATAAATGTAAAAAAATTTCTTACAATAAATATACAAATTTTAAATCAAAAGGCAAAAAAGAACACTTTGAGTACTTATTTTTTATTGAGAAAAAAGATTCTGCCGACATTCATTATGAATCTCCATTAAACTATATCGGAAGTAAGGCAAAAATGATACTAGAAATTAAAAAGTATTTACCTAAAAACATAAGTACATTTTTTGATATTTTTGGTGGTGGTTTTAATGTTGGAATAAATTCTGAAGCAAATCACATTATTTACAACGATGTTAACCATTTTGTTAAAGATTTAGTAGAGTCATTTAAAACAAGCGACACTTACCAGTACCTTCTTTATGTAAAAAGACTGATTAAAAAATATAATTTGAAAGAGGAAGATACAGAAAGTTATTTGAAAATAAGAAAATACTACAATTCACTACCAATCGAAAAGCGGAATCCAAAACTCCTCTACGCGATTATCTTATATGGATTTAACCAGCAGATCAGATTTAATGGAAATCATGATTTTAACAATCCAGTTGGCATGCGATGGTTCAATGATAAGGTGCTCGAAAAAAAGATTAGCTTTTCAAAGGCGATCAAAGAAAAAAACATCACTTTTTCAAGTGTTGAGTTTCCAAATTTTTTGGACAAAATAGAAAA
Organism: Candidatus Staskawiczbacteria bacterium RIFCSPHIGHO2_02_FULL_42_22; assembly: GCA_001820175.1. GTDB lineage: Bacteria > Patescibacteriota > Minisyncoccia > Minisyncoccales > Staskawiczbacteraceae > VGLO01. The sequence continues at coordinate 13,594 of MHOT01000005.1, forward strand.
GAACTCATTTGTTTATATGGATCCACCATATCGTTTAACGAGGGGATCATATAATGACGGGAAAAGAGGATTTAATGGATGGGGACATGATGATGAAAGGAAATTACTCGAGTTCGCTGATTCATTAAATCATAAATCAATACGTTTTATGATATCATATGTTATAGAGTATAAGGGAAGGACCAATATGGAAATAAAAAATTGGATTAGATTAAACAACTATCGCCTTATAAATATAGATCAAAATTCTAGTATTCCAAGGAACGAGGTTCTTATATTAAATTATAGCTAAATATGAATAAACCACATTTTACAATTAAAAATAATTTTCAAAAAGGGGGTATCTTGTATCAAGATTTATTAACTCCAGAAATACTATCTGATATTTGCTTGAAAGTTACGAATCGTCCTGATTATACATATGATTTTGATAATACCGGATATAATATAGGTAGACTTGTAGTGCTTGAATATCAAAATAAAAAACACTATGTTTCTATATCAGAAACAGACATTAGAAGCAGAAATTCTAGCTTTCAGAGTCTTCCTAGCGCCCTATCGAGATATATTCTTGATAAAAATCCAAATAAGGAGATATCTTTTTACTTTTACCCTTCAATTACCGGTAACTACGAGACACCTTATTTTATTTTTATGTACCGTCTAATGAAAACTGCAAAGATTAGATTTCTAAATGAGACAAAATATTTGAGCCATCCAGTGGTTCATTTTACAACAGCAGCAGATATTATTGCGAGTAAAGAGCAGCTTAGAACTAAAAATAGAGGAAATAGATCAACATATATCACAAGAGGCCCTAATAACGAGTTACAAATTTACGGAAAAACGTATGGAGCTAATAAGTACGAAACAACCATCCTTTGTTTGGCTTTATCAGAAATCGCCGACTCAAAAGTTCAATTATTTCAAATTGGAGACGGTGGTCTAACAGAGTTGCCGCAAACAGCAAAAGATGCTATTGAATCACTTGGGGTTGTTAAAATCTATACCTCCAACAAAAAAATTGAAAAAATAGACTTTGAAGAAAATGATAGTTTGCGCTCCATCGAGTATGTATATAATCTTTTAGAAAAACTAGGTGGGAAAAAATGTGCTTTTTGTGGTTGTGAAATTCCTCAGATCATTCATGGTGCACACATTTGGCCTGTAACTGACATAAAAAAGGATAAAACTTTATCTAAAGATAAAAAATTGGCTTTCGCTCTCGATGGAGAAAATGGTCTTTGGCTTTGTCAAAATCACCATAAATTACTCGATGTAAACATTTTGAGAATATCAGAAAACGGAAAAGTTAAGTACAGTTCGGAAATCAATGGATTAAACGCAATATTTTTGAAATACATAACAAAACAAACTCAGCTTCAGGGCACAATTCTTTCAAGTAGATTTATTTATTATTTAAGAAAAAGAAATAACATCTTAAAAGAATCATTATATTGCGAAATAACATAAAAAATATACCCTCACATACTGTGTTAAACTTGACTCCAGGAACCATTGTTATATAATTAGCTAAATTAGTGATTGCCAGTTTATATCCCCGATATTGTTTCTCGCTTCAGTGAGGGTGGGTAACCACTCCTCATCAGTGGGCCAAACGATAAAGAAATCCTCCAAGATTACACCAAGAAACCGCCAATGGCGGTTTTTTTGGTGTTCAAATTCAAATATAACCGTGAATTACGAAATGCTTTCGAGGGATTTTTTCCAAATTTTGAGCGAAAATGTGATAGAATTCTGAGGCATAGCCAAGGGCTCTGTCGAAGAATTATTGCACATTTGCAGCCAAAATTTGGGGAAAAGACCCGAAAAGTCATTCTCAAGCGGGCATTTCGTAATTCACGGTATGAATAAAAAAGTCGTTTCGGGGCCTCCGATACGACTTGTTTGGTTCAAAAAAATTTACACTTTCTTTATGACAATGGATTCTCCTTCTTTCATATCACGGAGAAACTGCATTATTTGTTCAAGGGTAGAATCATTGAATTCCAGAATTGTTACCGTTTGCAGCTCTAATTTTGGCAACGGTTCATTTCCCAAAAGGAAATTAACTTCCTGTCTTACCTCTTCCAATTTTACTCCTAAATTCATTAAAATCTTGCATGCGATGCTTTCTTGATCGCGCAAAATTGCAAGAAGCAGATGTTCAGTGCCAACGCGACGGTGGCCGAGTCCCCTGGCCTCCAAGTAGGAAAAGTCAAGAATTCTTTTGGTGGTTGGTGTGTTAGTTAACTTTCCTATGGATGGTCCGTCCGGACCAATTTGGACGATTTTTTCAACTTCAAGGCGAATTCTGTGAAGATCAACACCAATATTTTTAAGTGCATTAGCGCCAACCCCTGATCCTTCTTTGGCCAGGCCCAGCAAAACATGTTCGCTTCCAATATATTGATGGTTAAAGCGTTTTGCTTCATGTTCGGCCCAGGCCATAACCCTGCATGCGCGGTCAGTGAAGTTTTCGTACATGAAACCACTCCTTAAAAAGAAAAGCAGGAATGTGAAAGGTACTACTATTAAGTGTATATTAGCGCTAAACAATTATCAATATTTTACGGCACCAATCTTTCCGAAACCAGTAAACCGCCTTCGCTTAACAGGTATAACTTTTTATCCTGCTGATTAAAAAAGATGTCAGGGCTTTTTATGTCAATTAAATTCTCATCTGTCAGCAATGCTTTTTGCGGCAACGTTACGGTATTTACGTTTCCGCGGGTGTCGATTTCAGAAATAACAATAGCGTCTCTTAGGGTAAAAATAACGTAATCGTTTCCCAGCCACTGAGCTTCGTTAATAGTGTCGGAAAATCTATTTAAAAATACTGCCGCTGGGTTTTGCATATGTGTCTTTGACAGTAATATTTCATGGTCGTTTTGGTATAGAATTTTTTGGCCATCGGGCGAAGTTATTATTTCATGAACGGAGCTGTAAAAGTTTTTAAATGCTTCCGATTCACTATCCAGTAAAAATAGCGACTGGTTTTCCTGCAAAAAAGTCATATCGGCTCGCCTCAATATTTTATAAGCCGCCTCGGTTTTAATGGGGAAGGGTTTTTTGGTTAAGGTATTTATTACTATGCCCCTGGTGGTTGAGGTATATAAAAATCCATCCTGCGATAACCAGCTAATACTATTATTTGCCACGTGCCAGGCGGCAATATTTTTTATTAAAGGAAGCGTTTGTTGATTGGAATACAGATTTTTGTTTTTAACAAAAAATATTTCATTAGGATTTTCCGGATTAAAAGAAGCGTCCTCCGCCTTAGTTAGCAAGGCAAGCACAGTAATTTTTGGGTTTTGCGAAACCGATGTTACCAAAAAATAATTGCTCCCCAGTCGCACTAATGTGCGGCTTGAATCGCCCGACCACGCTACGCTGGAAATGTTGCCAGTGGCGCCAAAAAGCAGGTCTTCTGTTTGATTATTTTCAAGATGCACTAATTGATAATTGATTTTTTGTCCGATTACGATTTTAAGTAAGATGTTTTTTTCATCGGGCGAGGGATAAAATTCTTGAACGTTATTTTGCAATAAAGTAAAGCGCGGTTGCTGTTTCATTAATATTACGTTTTCTAGTTTGGTAACCGATTGGTCCAGGACTTCTAAGTTTTTTTGGTAGTCAAAATAACCGTCTTTTTTTATGGTTACGGTATGCGGTCCGGGAAGAAGATTTTGCCGAAAAACAGAAGGAGAAAACAGTCCTGTAGTTTGGCTGGCAAGCGAATCAATGGTAATGGTTGCTCCCTGGGGCAAGGCCCGTACATACATTCCGCCCGTGGCCGTTATGTTAAACCGTCGTATGTCAATGCGGTATCCCAGCGAATAGAGTATAATGTAGGGCGCAATAACCACAAATAATGCCAGACAAATCAAAAATACAATAAATCGGGTTTTTCTTGTCATAATAGATAGAATATTCCAGAATCGGACTTAAGGCCTCGTCCGTAAATAACATACAAGTTTTTCGCCAAGATGTCTGTCGCCTTGGCTCAAAAAAATGTGAGGCATAATAAAGTTATGCCGAGCATTTTTTGGAGCCAAGATGGCGGGCAGATTGGATGAAAAAGTGTATGTTATTTACGGACGAGGCCTAAGACCTAGAACATTTGGCAATATTGGTTGTCTTGGAGTCAAGACGCGAGGGTAATGTGTCGCAACAAATTCGCCCCGTCTCCAAAAAATTTACGAGGCGTAGCCGAAGCTACGGCGAGTAAATTTTTTGGGAAAGACAGTCAAGATTGGCAAATGGGCAGGTTCTTGGAGTCCGATTCTGGAATGTTTTATCTATAAGCCGTATTCTATCAAAAATAGCCCTTTTTTCAATGATGACTATAGATAAAACATTCCAGAATCGCCCTGATAACCTATAAAAATTGCGCCTCGGGGATGTTTTTCCCTTAAAAAATTCTCGATGCAGCTACGGCTGCATCTTTGGTTTTTTAAGCTCCAAAACACCCCGATGCATCAATTTTTCTGGCGATTCCAAGGGCGATTCTGGAATGTTTTATCTATATGTGTTATAGTTAGGTCGGTTCTTTGAGGGGGTATTGGTGCCTGGCAAGAAAATGTCTAGCAAAAGGAGTCAGTCATGTGGTTTTTCGTGCCGGTCAAGCGCCGAATTGATGGCTATACTGTCGGCAAACTGGTCGCTAATGTTTCGTGTGGCCAGGAAGCGGGTGCAGAGATTGACAAAAGGTCGGCTCAATGTAGCGAAGAGTTTTACCTGGGCTATATAATTTACGGTCCCTTTAATACTTTCGAAGAATTAAACAAGTACTACGATTCTTTTTTTGCGCCCAAGGCCGAATTCGTTGCTTGAGTAGAGCTTAATAGGAATGCTCTGCGCAACACAAGAAAGGATTGTCTATGTGGTACTACCGGACTGTAAAGGCGCGTGAGGAGGGGATTGGCATAACCTTCGGTCGGATTACCGGTGACGGCCAGACCGATAAAATTGCTGACGCAAAAATTCAGCAAACTGCCACAAATTTGCCCGATAATCTTTGTTTAGGGCTTATTCTTCATGGTCCTTTCAAAAACAAAGAAATAGCAGAAACCTCAGTATGATATTATCGAAAACCCGACTCTTCAGTGAGCTCGGGTTATTTTTTTTCAAATCCTTCAGATAACAATCGGGTTAAATATCTTTTAAATTCCAGCTGTTCTTTAATAGAATTGGTCATTTCCAGGGCGATGATTTTTCCGAATACAAATTTGGGCAGGGTTTTTAGGTAATCAAAGTCGCTCAAGTTTTTTATGGTATGCATATCAACATTTTTTTTCGCTTCCCAGCCATTAAGGTGATTACACATAAATAATTTTTTATCCCTGTGTTCAAATACGTATTCAAAGTCCCGGCTCAATTTTTCCAAACCGCATTTAAAGTGAGCCAGGTCAATGCAAAACCCGCCGATTTTTTCCACATTTACTTTTTTAGAGACAAAATTGTCGAAATTCATTTCAAGGTAAATGTGGTTATAAAACCCACGCCACTTTTCTATATCGTGGTGGGCGAAATTTTCTTCGTGGCAGGTAAAATATTGGGTGCCAAAGTTTTTTTTCAAAAATTCCAATTCATCGCGTGCCATATCGTGGCGGATATGTACTAAGGGAATACTAGTAATACCGGATGTCAATAACGCATCATATATTTTTTGCTTTTCTGCTTTGTTGTACATTTCCAAAAACAAAGCCACTTCTTTAATGCCCAGTTTTTCAATTTCTTGTAATTTTTCCTGCCAATCGTTTTCGGTGTCCCCCGTAATTGATACCAATATATTATTTTGCATATTTATTAATTTAATATTAGTATATAAGAGGTTCTTTTCACTTGCAATAAGGAGACGTCATGAAAAAGCGAGTATTGGTTACGGGCGGCAAAGGGAGAATCGGTACTATTATTTCCCAGGATCTTCGAGAAGAATTTGTTTTCAAGCTAGTGGATTGCCAATCCAGGAATGAAGAAACCGACGCTTTGCAAATCCACGTAGCCAATGATTATACAGAGCTGGAACAGGCCTGTCGGGGCATGGACGCAATCATTCATTTGGCCTGGAACAGTGGTGAAAATTGGAAGTCAAACATTGTGGTTTCGGAAAATAAAAAAATGGCGGAAAATGTCTACAGCGCTGCCGTAAAAGCCGGAGTGCCCCGGGTGATTATGGCAAGTTCCATTCACGCTGATAATTTCCAGGAATGCCTGGACTCAACGTTTAAGCTGACTTGCGACATGGAGCCAGATCCTCTAAGTTTTTATGGTTGCACTAAGGTGTACATAGAAACGTTGGGGAAAATGTATGCCAGCCGAGGCCTTGAAGTTATCTGTGTGCGTTTTGGCGGGGTCAGCCCCGATGACCAATTTCGAAAAGAAGACGGCTTTGAGAAAATCTGGCTTAGTCGGAGGGATTGCGCCAATCTGATCCGATGTTGCTTAGAAGCGCCACGGGTTCCATGGAATTTTTCGCTCTTTTATGGCGTTTCTAATAATACTGCCAGAATACATGATTGGTCAAATCCTCTGGGCTGGGTGCCGCAAGATGATAGTGCCACCAAAAAGAACATGTAAGTCCGTTGCAGAAAGCGACGGATTTTTTATACAAGCGTTATATAAAAGATTCATTTATATAAAAAAAGAAGCCCATCCGCGTTTTGGAAAACGCGGATGGGCTTATAATATTTTAGTCCATCATTTCGGTCAAGCTCTTGCCCTCGGTGAGCAGGTCCCGCATGCGATCCACGTCGTACTGCTTGCCACCCTTCGGTGTTTTGTAGTATTCGCAGACCCTCTCGATCTCCCTACTGCCACTATCGGCCAGGACGTTCTCGGCGAATAGGGGATCGACATTGAGACCAGCGCTGCGAAAGACCGCGAGTGCTCCGGGCTTTCTTTTGTCTCCCTCAGGAGCTTTGACGATGCTGTCTGACATGTGGTACAGGAGCGTTAGGATGGCGAGCTTCTCATTGCCCGTGAACATGGGTCGGCGCTTGAGCATGATCTTCACGAATTCCGCATTCTCCTCCGTGGTGGCCGAGAGCGTTTCGGCGAACACCTTGGTGGACGGGACCCCTAACTCCTTGACGAGCATGTCCTTAATGACGGCGGCCTCCGATTTGCGGTGGTAGTCCGCGTCTGCGAATGCTTCGAAAGTGAAGGCAGCTTTATTCTGGGTCGGGTGCTCTGCGTTGAAGATCTTTTTGTCGTCGTAGCGGACGCCGAAGTTGGAGCCACCGGAGATCATCAGGCGGGGAGCGATGCCCTTTCTAATGACGATAGCCGACGCATCTGTTCGCATTCGCGTGTGAGGTGCCAGGAAGTAGGTGGTGATGCGCGTACCGTCCATGTCGATTAATTCCTCTTTGCACATCACCTGTGAGCCGAGCTGGATCACGAGATCATACTGCTTTTTCATGAGAATCTCCTCTGGGCGATTGAAAAGTACTGTTTTGGAACATTTCCAAAACCTAGCGAAACATTAACATTTTATTAGTTGAATGTCAAATTTAGCGGAGGATTTAGCGGCGGATTTTTCGCAAAAAATCCGCCGCTAAAGCCGTGTTATAGAGGGTTGACATTAGTGATAAAAAGGACTAGAATGAAACATGTTTTTCTAATTATCAAGTATCAATTATCAAGTATCAATTAAGTATTAAATTACTAAATTATCAAATTCGTATTTTCGTCATTGAAAATTCACTCTATTGATAATTTATTGAAAATTGAAAATTGATAATTGAAAATTTCGGTGCCGGATACCTTCATCATCAATGGCAATAGGGAATTGGCTGGAGAAATTGAAGTGCGCGGATCAAAAAATGCTGCAGGGCCTTGCCTTGCGGCCGTTTTGCTTACCCAGGAGCCATGCATTATTGATAATTTGCCATTAATTGAAGATATTAAGGCCACCATTGCGGTACTGGAAAGTATGGGGGTTGCCACGGAATGGCTGGGCGACCGAAAATTAAAATTGCAGGCGGCTCAAGTAAACCCCGAAAATATGAATTTGGAAAAAGTGTCAAAGACCAGGATGTCGGTGGTGCTGTTTGGATCGCTTTTGGGCAGGGTAAAAGAATTTAAAATTTCTTCTCCGGGTGGCGATGTTATTGGTTTGCGGCCCATTACCATACAATTAAAGGCCCTGGAAAAAATCGGTGCGCACATTGAACGGGAAGGAAATGTCTACCATATATGGCGCGATGAATTATTGGGTAAAGAAATTATTTTAGGGGAATTCAGTCCCACGGCTACTGAGGCGTTGATGTTGGCGGCAGTGCTGGCAAAGGGAAAAACGGTGATAAAAGGGGCGGCTTCTGAACTTTCAGTCCAAGACCTTTCAAAAATGCTGGTGAATATGGGGGCTAATATTACCTGGAAAGGCAGCCATACTATTGAAATTGAAGGAGTTGAGGCGTTGCATGGATGCGAACATTCGGTGGAGAGCGATCACCTGGAAGCCGGCACATTTATTGTTATTGGAGCGCTGACCCCGGGCCGGGTGGTGGTAAAAAATATCAATTTTGAATACCTGGATATGTTTTTGTATAAACTGGAAGAAATGGGGGTTAATTTTGACCGCGGCGAAAACCAGATTACCGTTTTTTATTCTCCGTTTATAAAACCCTTGAAAGTGCAGGCCTTGCCGCATCCGGGTTTTCCTACTGATTTATTGCCTATTATTATTCCATTATTGGTAAAAGCCCAAGGCAAATCACTGATCCATGATCCGTTGTATGAAAACCGGCTTGGGTATGTGCAAGAATTGCGTAAAATGGGCGGAGACCTGGAAATTGTTGACCCTCACCGCGCTTTTGTTTTTGGGCCAAAGGAATTGGAAGGCACTCACGTAAATTCTTTGGATGTGCGAGCGGGAGCGGTGCTAATTGTAGCCGCGCTGATGGCAAACGGAAAAACGGTGATCGACGACATCTTTCATATTGACCGCGGATATGAGAAGATAGAGGAAAGGTTACAGCGACTAGGTGCTGATATAAAAAGAGTATCAGCTTAAAATTATCAATTATCAAGTATCAATTATCAATCAAGTATTAAATTACTGAATTATCAATGTGCAAGTCGTCGTCATTGAAAATTGATAATTGAAAATTGAAAATTCGTTGATATGTTCAACAACCGCATAGCAATTGACTTGGGCACCTGTAATTCCCTGGTGTATGTGCACGGAAAAGGAGTGGTATTAAATGAACCGTCAGTCGTGGCGGTGTCTTTGACTGACAATAAAATTTTGGCAGTGGGCGAGGGTGCTAAAGAAATGATTGGCCGTACTCCCGCTGATATTAAAGTGTATCGCCCATTAAAAGATGGCGTCATTGCTGATTACAAAGTAACTCAGGCCATGATGCGCTACTTTATAAAAAGGACGACGAGCCACTTTAAACTATTTAAACCGGAATTAGTTATTTCGGTTCCCGCCGGTATCACTTCAACCGAACGGCGAGCCGTTATTGAAGCGGCCTTGTCGGCCGGTGCCCGTCAGGCATTTGTGGCCAAGGAGCCCATTTTGGCAGCCATCGGCGCTGGTATTCCCATTAATTCAAGTTCGGGCCATATGATTATCGACATTGGCGGAGGCACTTCGGAGGTGGCGGTCATTTCCCTGGGCGGCATTGTAACGGCTCATTCAGTAAGGATAGCCGGAGATAAGATAGATATGGCCATTGCCGAATACATTAAGAAAAAATACAATTTGGCGGTGGGTACTCAGTCGGCCGAAGAAATTAAAATAAAAGTGGGGACGGCCTTGCCCCAAAAAGAGTTGCGGTTTATGGAAATCCAGGGCCGCGATATGATTTTGGGCCTGCCGCGCAATATTAAAATTTCCAATAACGAAATATGTGAGGCCATTTCTGATGTATTGGGTGAAATTATCCAGGCAGTCAAACACGTGTTGTCAGAAACGCCCCCAGAATTGTCGGCCGATATTATGAACAAAGGAATTATCATGGCCGGCGGGGGAGCGCTGCTGCCAAAAATAAATGAATTGGTGGCTCAAAGCACCGGCGTACCTTGCTTTGTAGCCGACGAGCCGCTCTTTTGCGTGATCCGCGGAACGGGAACGGTTTTGGAACACTTGGAGGAGTATAAGAAAGTGGTGATGAGCAAGAAATAAGGCGACACTAATCTACTAATCGCATTCGAATCTACGAATAACACTTTCGTCATTGTGAGGCGGCGGCCCCGTGGGGCCGCCGCGAAGCAATCTGAATTTTATGTAAAAAAACAGCCCGTGAACGCGCGCGTTCACGGGCTTTACATCGGCGAATTTTTCGGGCTTCTATTCAACCTCTTTTACTTTAGCTTCCTTGGTAAGTCCAATCCATCGCTCAAGATTAATTTGAATAATAAGGCAGATGGAAAAGAAAAAGACAGCCCCTGTCTCAAAAAAGATGATTCTTATTTCCTCTTTCCATTCTGGTTTTTCAAAGAGCAGGTGCACCCATATCAATCTTGTTAAAGCCGAGACAATAGTGAATGTAATTGCGGTGATCAAAATTTGAGTTGCCCGCATCTTTGGTCTCCTAAAACATGGCCATAGGAAATGAGCGACTTCGAATTAAGTACTATATTTAAATGTGGCATTTGTCAAGGTCTTTTCTTGCCTCATTAATTCTGCTAGAATAACTTCATAAATCATGACACAGCATCTAAAACAGCAGGAGTTTTTACGGGGTAAATTTAAAGCAGGGCAGTTAAGTCACGCCTACTTGCTTTGCGGGCAGGCCGGAATCGGAAAAAAGAATTTCGCCAAAGAGTTTGTAAAGGCAATAAACTGCCTATACTCAAATTTTAGCGATCGCGAAAATTTGAGTATACAAAAAAAATATTGTGGCAATTGCGTAACTTGTAAGCAAATAGAAAAAGAATTATTTCCCGATTTGCAAATCATAAAATCCATTAACAGTGATTCGTCGGTAAAAAATGAAAAAGATATGATGGAAATTGATGTGGCGCAAATCCGCCAGGTCAATAATTTTTTAGGGCTTAAATCATATTATGGAAATTATAAAGCGGTTATCATTGATAACGCCGACCGTATGAACGTTGAGGCCCAAAACAGTTTTTTAAAAACTTTAGAAGAACCAAAGGGAAATACCATTATTTTTTTAATTTCATCTTCGCCTGCTACACTTTTGCCGACTATTTTTTCGCGCTGCCAAACCATTACCTTTTTCCCCTTCGAAAACTATACGGCATCAAGTATCGAAGAAAAAACATTGCGGGAATTACTGCCTATTATTCATGCTGAACTTGCGGTAAAATTCAATTGGACAAAAAAAGTGAATTTAGAGGGTGAACATTTTGGCACCATATTAAAAGTGTTGCAGCGATATTTTAGAAATATATTGCTGGCAAAATTAGGAGTGCAGCCATCGGCTATGCAAAATAATTATTCCATAGGGAAATTAAAAAATATCCTCCGATTAATAGAATCGTTGCATAGGCAAGTATCAACTACCAACGCTAGCCCAAAGTTGGCGCTGGAAGTACTATTGCTAGAATTCTAATTTTATAATTTTTAATTTTTCAATTTTATAAATAATTTCTTAATTTTTAAAAATTTAAACATTATTTAAAAATTAAAAATTGGAAATTAAAAATTAATTTTCATGTCATTTAAAGAACTTATCGACAAAGTAAAACCGGAATTTGAAAAGGCCTTTTCCTTTTTGCAAAAAGAAATGGATAAGGTGCGGACTTCCCGGGCCAATCCTTCCATGGTAGAGGATATTCAAGTGACCTGTTTTGGCAGTACGTTTTCGTTAAACCAATTGGCCTCTATTTCATCGCCCGAACCAAACCAAATTATTATCCAACCCTGGGATGGTTCATATATAGAACCCATACAAGCGGCTGTGGCCAATTCCGGCCTTGGCATGTCGTCGGCTGTTGACAAGAATGCGATACGGTTGAGTTTACCATTACTTACCGAGGAGTACCGAAAAAGTTTGGTAAAAGTACTGCATGCCAAAGCCGAAGAAGGCCGTCAAACCCTGCGGCACTGGCGGGAGGATTGCTGGAATAAAATTCAAAAAGCAGAAAAGGAAGGGGTGCTTTCTGAAGATGATAAGTTTCGCGGAAAAGAGGAATTACAAAAATTAATTGACGAATACCAGAAAAAGATTAAAGAGTTGGTGGAGAGGAAAGAGAAGGAGTTAATGTGAGTTACCAAGTATCAAGTATCAATTATCAAGTATCAATTAAGTATTAAATTACTAAATTATCAAATTCGTATTTTCGTCATTGAAAATTCACTCCATTGATAATTTATTGAAAATTGATAATTGAAAATTGAAAATTCGTTATGTTAATAACGTTGCTTATCGCATTTTTATCCCTAATAATACTAATGATCATCCATGAATTTGGCCATTTTATCATTGCCAAAAAATTCGGGGTGCGCGTAGAAGAATTTGGCATTGGCTACCCGCCACGGATTTTTGGCAAGCGCTTTGGGGAAACCATATATTCGGTTAATCTTATTCCGCTTGGAGCGTTTGTGAAGATTTATGGAGAGGAGTCGGATGTAGACGATTACCGGAGTTTTTCGGGCCTGGCCATTTGGAAGCGCATATTAATTGTGCTTGGCGGGGTGATTGCGTTTTGGGTTGCTGCCATTATCATTTTTTCGGTGTTATTTGGTATTGGGGCTAAGGTTCCAGTAGGCGATAACGATGTTCCTGGCGCGGGTGATATACAGGTGCAGGTGATGGTGGTCCAGGTAGGTTCTCCTGCAGAGGTGGCGGGTATTCAAGCAGGGGATTTCATTACCAGCGTGAAAAGCGCTGCCGCGGGGGTTGCGGTAAAAAAAATAGCGGACTTCCAAAATTTTGTGCAAGAAAACAAGGGGTCATCGGTAAATATTACCGTGGACCGCCAAGGAACGGAATTTAATTTCAATGTGGTTCCGAGGGTCCTGCATGAGCAAGACCAAGGCGCGGTGGGAGTTTCCCTAGAACGATTAGCTACCATTATAAAACAGTATCCTTTCTATGAAGCGCCCGTGCGGGGAACTATGTTTACATGGGAGGTGACGGTGAAATCGCTGGAAGGCATTTTTGGATTTTTTGCCAATATATTTGCGGGAAAAGGAGTTCCCGCGGGGGCTGAGTTGGCGGGACCCATTGGCATTACCATTTTTCTTGCCAATGCCGCCAGTTACGGACTAGGTTTTTTTCTATATTTTATCGGTTCCATTTCGGTACTGGTGGCCATATTTAATTTGTTTCCCATTCCGGCGCTTGACGGTGGAAAATTGGTATTTTTAATCATCGAAAAAATAATGAAAAAACCGGTTCCGGTGCGCTGGGAACAAACCATTACGGCCGTATTTTTCTTTATACTAATCGCTATGTCGCTGTTTGTGACCGTACGGTTTGACATTCCGCGGCTGGTGGATTTTGTGAAAGCCAGCATATAATCTAACTATTAACATTTGACAATTAACAATTGACTAAAGGTGACGCGATGTCACAGGTCAAATGTCAATGGTCAATTGTCATTAAATGTTACAATCAAAACTCTTCTACAAAACCAATAAAAATAAATCCGCTTTGGCGGATTCTGTTTCGCACGACCTTTTGGTGCGGGCAGGATACATTGACCAATTAATGGCCGGGGTGTATTCTTTTATGCCCCTGGGATTTAGAGTTTTAAAAAATATTGAAGATATTATTCGAAAAAATATGGAAGCAATTGGCGGGCAAGAGTTATTATTACCGGTTTTGCAGCCCAAAGAAAATTGGCAAAAAACGGGCCGGTGGGAAACCTTGGATATATTATTTAAAGTAAAGGGATCGGGCGATAAAGAGTACGCCATGGGTCCGACCCACGAAGAGGTGGTGACCCCCTTGGCAAAAAAAATGGTATTTTCGTATCGTGATTTGCCATTTTCAGTTTTTCAAATTCAAACAAAATTCAGGGACGAATTGCGTGCTAAGTCGGGGATTTTAAGGACGCGCGAATTTTTAATGAAAGATTTGTATTCTTTCCATGCAACACAGGCGGATTTTGATGCTTATTACGAAAAATTAGCAAAAGTGTATACCAATATTTTTAAAGAAGTCGGCATTGGAAAAATTACCCATAGAACCTTGGCTAGCGGTGGCAGTTTTTCAAAATATTCTGACGAATTCCAGACGATTACAAATGCTGGCGAAGACATTATTTATATTTGCAAAAAATGCAGCACTTCAATTAATAAAGAAATAAAAGCAGAATATCCAATATGCCCAAAGTGCAAGGCAAATGAATTTGAAGAAAAAAAATCAATTGAAGTTGGCAATATTTTTCCTTTAGGGACGGGATTTTCAAAACCGTTTGATTTGAAATTTACCGATAAAGACGCCACCGACAAACCCGTGTTAATGGGATGCTATGGAATTGGCTTGGGCCGGCTCATGGGAGCTATTGTTGAGGCAAGTCACGATGAAAAAGGAATTATCTGGCCAAAGTCAGTCGCCCCATTTTTGGTGCATTTAATTCAACTTGGGACTGACAAAAAAATTACAACATCGGCGCAAAAATTATACAAGAGTTTACAAATGGAACATCTTGAAGTACTATATGACGACAGGGTAAAAACTCCTGGGGAAAAATTTGCCGAGAGCGATTTACTGGGAATTCCATATCGAGTGGTTATTTCAGAAAAGACGCTGGCAAAAAATTCAGTGGAGGTTAAGGAAAGAAGCAAAAATAGCGTGAAGTTGGTGAAGATAAGCCAACTTCATAAAATTTTCAATTATCAATGATCAATTTTCAATAACGACGCCGTTTAATTGATAATTTAGTAATTTAATACTTAATTGATAATTGATACTTGATAATTGATAATTTGTTTTATGACTAATCCTCTCAAAAAAATATTCTCATTCTTATCCCTTGACATGGCCATTGATTTGGGAACTGCCAATTCTTTGGTATATGTCAAAGACCGGGGAATTATTATCAACGAACCATCGGTGGTGGCGGTTAATAATAAAACGGGGCAGATTTTAGCTATTGGAGAAGAAGCCAAAAAAATGGTGGGCCGTACGCCTTCCTACATTACCGCGACTCGTCCGCTGGTTAGCGGTGTTATTTCCGACTTCGAGGTAACAGAACAAATGTTGCGCTATTTTATTGAAAAAGCGGTAGCGGGAAGTAAACGAAAATTTGGTATTTTTGGATATTCGCCTCGTGTCATTATTGGTATTCCCTGTGGTGTCACAGAAGTGGAAAGAAAAGCCGTGCGCGATGCTGCTAAAAACGCCGGGGCCCGCACCGTCTTTTTAATTGAAGAGCCCTTGGCCAGCGCCATTGGCGCAAAATTACCCATTCAGGATGCAGGAGGTAACTTTATTGTTGATATTGGCGGAGGTACCACGGAGGTTGCAGTCATTTCCATGGGTGGAATTGTTACGTTTCGCAGTTTGAGGATTGCTGGAGATAAATTAAATGACGATATTATCCAATTTGCCCAAAAAGAATATAAATTATTAATTGGTGAACGAACCGCCGAATTTATCAAAATTAATATTGGCAGCGCCATGCCGCTGAAAGATAAAAAAGAAATTTCCATGCGTGGCCGGAATTTGGTGACCGGACTCCCGGAAGAAGTGGTGGTATTTAATGATGATATCCAGCGGGCACTGGAGCGATCCGTGCGACAAATTGTGGCAGCTATTAAAACGACTATTGAAGAGACGCCGCCGGAATTACTGGCAGATGTGATGACCAACGGCATTCATTTGGCCGGCGGCGGCTCATTGCTTAAGAGTTTAGATACGCTTATTGCTCGGGAAACAAAAATACCCTGCATGATTATTGATGATCCTTTGACATCGGTGGTCCGGGGTTGCGGTTTGGCTTTGGAAAATCTTGATACGCTGCAGAATTTGGTGGAGAAGGATGAAGAATGGGGCGCGCCGTTGTAGCTTCGCGCGTTTTACCAAAAGAGCGCAACCTCGTTTGAAATTGCAGTTATTTTTATGCAATTTCAAACGGGTCTAGATCTCGGTCGCCACAACGGGCGCCCTCCGATATGCTCTTTTGGCAAAACGCTCTCGCTTGGCGCAAATAAAAGCCAGGCGCAGAATTTTTCTGCTGAAAAATTGCCTGCGGGCCTGCGCCTGGAGAGGATTGCGGATTTATTTTTAAAAAAAAGAAGCCCAGGAGTGTAGCGCTCCTGGGCTTTTGGTTGAGGGGGGTAGTATCTTTATATACCCTTTTCGAGCCATTTCAAAACGAATTCATGGAATTGGCGAGGATAGTGGAATACTCCTTGGTTTTCCACTTCTTCGATTGTGAATACCACGTCCCTGGGAAGGGTCGGCGAGAAATAGTCATTCTGGCCATCAAATTCATTGACTCGAGAGAAAAGGCCGAGTCTTTTTGCGACCGTTGCCTGCGATGGACACTCTACGACTCCGATGATGGTGCCTTCATCTCGGTCGGGCGAAAAGATCTTGATCTGGTAAAGCATAGTATCCCTTTCGTAAAAGGAGTTGGGTCCTACATTCCCATCTGAAGCCGAACACTCCGAATTTTATTATTTTTTAGAGGAGAAATATCAACAATATGATTTTCTCTCTGAATTGCCCTTTTTTTCTTCTTACAAGCAATTAAATAATCAAGTTCAAAGTGTTCGGCTTGAGGGGGGGGTCCGTAGGTGTCTCGCAACAATCCTATAATAAATCAATTATTAATATTTGTCAATTCTTTTCTTGGTTTGCTAATTTTGCTACAATCTATTCAATGCTTCCAAAAGAAGAGATAATACATATTGCCAAATTGGCGCGGCTGGAATTGACCGAACAAGAAATCGAAAAAATGCAAAAGGACTTGTCGGCGATTTTGGATTACTTTCATGTGCTTAAAAAAGCCAAAAGCGATCCCAATCTACGAATAACATCCGAATCTACGAATGTGTCAAGCAACGCGACGAGAAAAGATTTGGTGGTAGAAAGGCCAGCCAGTTTAGCCAACAACTTAGTTCAAGCCGCGCCGGATAAAAAGGACGGATATGTTAAAGTCAAAGCGATACTTTAACTTTGAAATTATTCTAATTAATCTAATTGTTCTAATTATTCTAAATAATACCCAATGCCCAACCTCTAAACCGTTTTAGAATTTAGAGTTTAGGATTTAGGATTTCAAACTTGGGATTTGATTAGGTTAATTAGAATAATTAGGGTAATTAGAAATTTATGGAAGATTTATTAAATCTTACAATTGCGCAACTTCACCAGGGATTTAAAGATAAAAAATTTATTTCCACCGAAGCAACTAGGGCTTACTTGGATCAAATAAAAAAAACCGATGAAAAGATCGGGGCTTATTTGACGGTAACGGAGGAATTGGCACTGAAGCAAGCAAAAAAAGCAGATGAAATTATTTCTTCCGGTAAGGATTTCCCCATGCTCTGCGGTGTGCCCTGTAGTATTAAAGACCTGATTTTGGTTGAAGGAGAAAAATGCACCGCGGGCTCAAAAATATTAGAAAATTATGTAGCTCCTTATGATGCCACGGTTATTACAAAATTAAAAGCCCAAGGCGCAGTTATTTTAGGAAAAACTAACTTGGATGAATTTGCCATGGGTGCTTCTACTGAAAACTCCGCTTTTAAGGTGACTAAAAACCCCCACGATCTTACCAAAGTTGCAGGGGGAAGTTCTGGTGGTTCTGCTGCCGCCGTTGCGGCAAAACAGGCAGTATATTCATTGGGGTCGGATACCGGCGGGTCAATTCGCTTGCCCGCCTCTTTTTGCGGTGTCGTTGGATTAAACCCTACTTATGGCGCGGTTTCCCGGTACGGAGCCATTGCCTTTGCTTCTTCACTGGACCAAATTGGTCCGTTGGCAAAAAACATTGAAGACGCTAAGATTATTTTTGAAGCCATTAAAGGCAGAGATCCATTAGATGCTACGAGCGTCGAGGCACCAATTTCAAATTTCAAATTTCAAATTTCAAATTTGCGGATTGGTATTCCAAAGGAATATTTTAAAAAGGGAATTGACCCTGAAGTTGAAAAAATAATAAAAAATGCTATTGCTAAGGCAAAGGAGCAGGGCGCCAAGATTGTGGAAATAAGTTTACCTAATACCGAATACGCAGTTGCCTGTTATTACATTATTGCGCCATGCGAGGCCTCGGCAAATTTGGCCCGATTTGATGGTATTAAATATGGAAAAAGCGTGCAAGGGGGAAATAATTTATTGGACGTGTATCTAAAAAGCCGCGGACAAGGTTTTGGGGCCGAACCTAAAAGAAGAATCATGATAGGAACCTACGCGCTTTCCAGTGGGTACTATGATGCCTATTACAAAAAAGCTCAGGAAGTCAGAAAGTTATTACAACAGGATTTTAGAGAGGCCTTTAAAAAAGTGGACGTCATTTTCTCGCCGGTCTCGCCCTTTACCGCCTTTGGCGTAGGGGAAAAAGCAGATGATCCATTGGCCATGTATTTAGTTGACGTGTATACGGTGGCCGTAAAATTAGCAGGTATACCCGCACTTTCATTGCCTGTAGGCAAGGTGGGAAAGTTGCCAGTTGGTTTACAGATTATTGGTAACTATTTTGAGGAAAACAAAATCTTAGGAGTTGGTGAAGCCATGGAAAAGATGATACAATAAGCAAAAGAAATCACAAATCACAAATTACAAATAAATTCAAATTACCAAAATCACAAATCCAAAACCCGTCACGTTTTGAATTTAACACTTTTGGATTTTGATATTGTTTAGGATTTCGGATTTAGAATTTAGAATTTCTTTTACGAAGTAAAAGCTATGGATATCACCGTTTTTAACTACACGTTTCATGATGTCCAGTGGACCGGTTTTGGTTGGGAGAAAATCTATGATTTTTTGGGTATAAAAGATTTTATTTATTTTATTTCTTCCCCCAGCATTCAAGAAGCCGTTTTCCCCATAAAACTGGTTTTTATTTTTTTTACCGTTGTCTTTTTTTGTGCCGTTATTTGGTTTTACTACAATAGCACTTATTTGCAGTATAAATTTTTGCAAGACGTGTCGGAATTTTTTTCCAAGGAAAAGTACGGTTTGCAAAAGGTCTCCCGGAATTGGAATAAGATCAAAAAACGGGCCGATTCGGGGTCTGAATCGGATTTGAAATTAGCCATTATAGAAGCGGACGACTACTTGTATGAGACCCTGCAAGACATGGGCTATCAGGGCGATACCTTTGAGCAATTACTTGAAAATAGCGATAGCAAAAAAATACTTTCTAATATGGATGAAATTTTGCAGGCGCACACGGTGCGTAATTCCATCGTATATGAAGCAGGGTACGCTCTGGATATATCAACGGCCAAAAGAATATTATCAATATACGAAAATGCGATAAAGAATTTGGCTGCTTATTAGTACAAACCCATCCCTACCGACCAGAAAATCATGCTTATTCCCACCAAAGAGATAAGTATGACCCAAACTATTTTTAGTATTTTTTTTGCCTTCATAAGTATAATGCGATTCTAATATACTAATTCATACTAATAATACTAATGCGAAAACGTTATTTGTATCATTATGGACATCACATCCAGAAACCGCACTTAAGTTGCCGACGGTTTGGCAATCTTGGGCGGCTTGGAGCAAAAAATTTGTGAGGCCTAGCCGTAGCTACGCCGAACAAATTTTTTGTGAAAACTGCCCAAGATTGGCAAATCCGGCAAGACTTGGAGTGCGGTTTCTGGATGTGATGTCCATAGTATGCATTCGCATATTGGCATCGCACTTCAATGGTAGCAAATTTTAAGAAAAAGGGGAAGAGAAATAGCGCTAAAAAGTTTTTGTTGCACACGGTCGGAGTAGCTGCAATAATTCTTTTGGTGGTTTTAGTAGTAGTGGATGTAAGGGTATATAAAAGGCGCCAAGAATTGCATTTCCAAGTTTCAAATTTAGAGCAACAAATAAAAGATATTCAAACCAGTAACGATAATTTAACCCAAAAAATTCAAAACCAAGACAACCCTCAGTACATGGAAAAAATTGCCCGAGAAGAATTAGATTTACAAAGACCGGGAGAAAAAGCAGTTTCTTTTATAATGCCGGAAACCCTTCCGCAAAATACTGAAGCCAGCCAGAAAAATCCTTGGTCAAAATGGTTTGGGAATGTGTTAAATATGATAACCGGAAAAAAATAATATTAGACCTGTCCCTAAATAAGATTTGTTACGAAAATTACAAATTTTGAGCTGGAAATTTGATAGAATTTTTCGGCTTGCCCATAGGCCCGCCG
>MHOT01000006.1 GCA_001820175.1 Candidatus Staskawiczbacteria bacterium RIFCSPHIGHO2_02_FULL_42_22
CTTTACCGTAATGAATTTCGGTTTGAAATTAGATGATGTAACTGATACCCCTATGGTTTGATTTTAGATGATTTAATGCGCCCTGCCATGGAATTTTTGGAATATGCGTTGAATATTGGCGCTCTTGAATTAATCCCTGAGGGGTGGGTATTAAAGAGCGGCCGAATTTCACCGTATTTTTTCAATTCCGGTTTATTTTATACTGGGAAGGCAATATCCATGCTGGCAGAGGCCTACAAAGAAGCCATTGTAAGCATGTTGCCCCAGGTCATTTTCGGTCCGGCCTATAAGGGAATTCCTCTTGCCGTAGCCGTTGCTCAATCGCTTGGCGGCAATGTCGGCTGGGCATTTAACCGCAAAGAGGCAAAAGATCATGGTGAAGGTGGGATATTGGTAGGGGCTCCGATGGCTGGCAAAAGAGTGATTATTGTTGATGATGTAATAACTACCGGAGGATCTGCTATTGAAAGCATTGAAATAGTCAAAGCGGCCGGTGGAAAAGTTATAGGTTACGCTATTGCCTTTGATCGGCAAGAGTGGGCCAATGAACACAAAATATCCGCTGTTTTGGAATTTGAAAATCGTTTTAAAATACCGGTGTTTTCTGCCGCAAAACTCAGTGATTTAATTGAATTATTGAAGCGACCAGAATACAAACACGCTGAAGGGGTTTTGAATAAAATCTTCAGATACAAGCACGCTTACGGCGTTTAGTGCATTTGTTTTGAGGCTCTGTGATTATCACAGAGCTTTTTTTATGAGGACTTGCTAAAATTTTTTAACCAGGTACACTTAAGGCAATCAAATAACTATGGCAAAGAAAAAGAAGCTTATTAAAGCAAAGCCCCGATTAAAAAAAGCAAAAAAAGTGCTAAAAAAGCCCAAGAAATTTTTAAGTAAGAAAAGAGCTGCACCAAAAAAATCTACCAGAAAAAAACCATTACTAAAAAAGAAGTCCTCGTTAAAACCCAAAAAAATAGTAACGAAAAAAGTCGCGCGTCCGATTCCTAAAAAAACCGTTAAGATTGTAAGAAAAAAACCAGCAAACCAGCTGGCAATGGGTGGCCAAGAGCAGTTTTTACCCAAATCATTTTTTAAGGCAAAAATACGGGTCATTGGCATTGGCGGGGGCGGTGGTTCTATTGTTTCTGAAATTGGAAGGTCCTTGCATAAAGCCAGTTTTGTGGTTGCCGACACCGATACTCGCGCCTTCAAGAAAAAATCCGGAATTAAGAATTTTTTGTTCGGCCAAAAATTAACCCACGGACTTGGCACCGGAGTCAACCCGCAGCTTGGCCGGGATGCCGCGTTGCAAGAAAAGGAAAGAATCACCCGTTTATTTGTTGAGCAAGACATTGTTATTTTTATTGCGTCGCTGGGCGGGGGACTGGGTTCGGGAGCCACCCAGGTTTTTTTAGAAGCCGCCAAGGACTTTAAGGGGATTACCTTTGGAATTTTCACCTTGCCCTTTAAATTTGAAGGAAAAAATAAATATAAAATTGCTGTAAAGTCCTTAGCCAACCTTCAAAGGGGGTTGAACGTTTCCCTGACCATTCCCAACGAAAAAATTTTTAAAGTTATCAGTCCCAATACTGCTATTACCGATGCTTTTTCTATTGTCAATAAAAGTTTAATCGAAGGGCTTGAAAGTTTGATTGACTTAATTTATAGTCCAGGGATCATTAATATTGATTTTGCCGACTTGGCGTCGATATTAAAAGGAAAGGGCAACCTGGCATTTTTAAATACCGTTGAGGCATCGGGAAAGGATCGGGCAAAAGAGGTGCTGGAAAAAATATTGCATAATCCCTTGTACCAGCATATTCCATCCAGCCAAAAAAGCAACAATGGTTTTGTTGCCCAAAATGTTATTTTTAACATCGAAGGGCCGGCTAGTATAAGTATGTTTGAGGTTGATATTATAAGCAAGGCCATTTCTGCTTTAAACCCTAAGGCAAAAATCATTTTTGGTATTTCTAAAAATACTCAATTCAAAAATAAAATCAAAACCACGCTCTTGATGACCGGCGGGGGAATTGAAGTGCTTGCGGCGGTTAAAAGTCCTCTTTCGGAAATACCGCCGGTGGTTAAAAAAATTGTTCTTAAAAAACCGGCTAAAAACCCTGTAGCAAAAAAAACCACGACTAGCGTCACGAAAATCAAAAAACAGAAAGCAAAAAAGCCAAAAATATTTTTGCCCGAGCAATCGTTTCCGGTATTTAAGCCGATGCCCATGCCCACGGGAGCTATAAAATTGGGAGTACGAAAAGTTCAGCCGGTTTCATTTGACCAGTTTGAGGCGATAGCATTAGCATCCAATAAAAAAGCCATCCGGAGAACCGCCCTGGATATCAAAAAAGCTGAAGAGGCCGATGAGGAAAAACGAACGTTGCAGGAGAAAGAATGGGAAATCCCCGCATTTTTGAGGAAGGTGAAATTCAAATAGCCATGCAACGAAATCCTAAATTCTAAATCCTAAACTCTAAACCGTTTTAGAATTTAGAGTTTAGAGTTTCTTTTGATTCGCAAAAGCTATGGAAGAGGAAGTGCCAATAAAAAAAGCGATTATCCCTATTGCCGGCATGGGCACGCGGTTTTTACCGTTGTCCCTAGCCATTTCTAAGGAATTTTTTCCGTTGGTGGATAAGCCCATTATTCAGTATATTATCGAAGAAGTAAAAATGTCCGGCATTAAAGAAATTATTTTTGTGGTGAGCCCCAAGCAAAAAATGATTTTAAATTATTTAAAGAAGTATCCGGACCTGGAAGCAGTTTTAATAAAACGGAAAAAAGAACATATTTTAAAGGAATTACATGATTTTGAAAAACTATTCGAAGATATTTCCTTTTCTTTTGTAATGCAAAAAATGCCCATGGGCGATGGACACGCCCTACTGCAAGCGGCAAAATTAGTGGGAGGCGAACCAGTGGCCGTTTCATTCGGCGATGATGTGGTGGCCTCGGAAGAACCCGCGCTCTTGCAGCTGATGAATATATTTAAAACCTGCCAGGCCCCGGTTATTGCTTTAAAATCCTTACCAAAAGAAGTGATTAGCGCCTATGGAAATGTAGCCGTGGAAAAAATTGCCAACCATTTATATAAAATAAAAAAAATCATCGAAAAACCAGCGCCCGATCAAATTCAATCAAATTTAGTGATTGTCGGAAAATATGTGTTAACTCCCGACGTATTTGATTATGTAAAAATCGCTGCGCCCGGCGAAAAAGGGGAAATTATTTTGGGCGAGGTGTTTGAAAAAATGCTTAATGAAGGCAGAACTATTTATGGATATGAATTAAAAGGGGAGTGGCTCGAATGCGGGGATAAACTTAAGTGGCTTAAATCATTTTTTTACATGGCGCTGCACGACCAGCGTTTTGGCAAGCAGTTGAGGGATTACCTTAAAACAATTAAGTAAGCATTCTTTCAAAAAGCAAGGGACAAAAAGCGAGGTCCGACCTCGCTTTTTCTTCACTGCTTTGCCTTGAATAAATAGCAATATGTATTATACTTAAAGTGGCACCTAAGATTTTCCCTATCCTTTGATATTTTGGAGGCAACGCGATGTCAGAGCAAAAGTTTAATAAGATATTGCTGATGCCAATTCCTCAATTAATTGTTATGGCCCTCGATCCTTTCAAGGGCGTACATCCCCTTGCGGCATCTGCCCAGAATATTGATATTAAAAACGTAGTTGCGATTGTCAGTTGCCCAATGGACGAGAATCACAACGAACGATTAAATGAATTGAAGAAATCAGAGGAATACACTTTGGCCTGGATTCAAGAAGAGGGGGATCGCAAGACTGCATATTTTACGAGAATAAAATAGGGTTGTCAACCCTTATTGTCGGCAGCTTTACACCTGCCGTTTTTTTATGTTCTGGATCAACGCTCTCCTTTTATTATTCCCACTTGCGTGGGAGTGATAATTTCCAAACAGTGGCCGGGAAATTTGACAATTTATATTTTTTATACTATTAATAATCTAGCACTTACCATCCTTCAAGCATCAAAAAAGGGGTTCAAATGACAGAAAAAGAATGGCTAGTTAGTGGTGATCCGTATACAATGTGGCTTAATAACCCAAAATTAATTTCCTATCGAAAAGCAATTCTTTTTGCAGTGGTTATCATGGAAGATATCTCTATGGCCTTCGATGAGTCGTTAGATAGACCTAATTTTAGTAAATTAATTAATCTGGCTCAAAAAATCGCTAAAGTCGGAAAGATTGATCGAACAGATAGAAAAACCATAGCTAAATTGAGGCATTATTTTCAGGATGCGATGAGTACTTACTTAGAGGATAATCAGTTTCAAGCAATCGGAGAATTAATTAATTTACTAATCAAAAAAGGAAGTTTAGCGGTAGGCATGATAGGGATTCTGCAAGATATTTGTAATGTTGTGATACTCGACACAGGAGCTGGCTACAGGGACGCGCTTAATTCACTGCGTGGTCATCAGTGTCAAATTCTCCGTGACATCTTTGGTAACCCATTTCAGCCACCACCAGCGATTAATCCTGTGTGGTTTCGGTGGAGCGATGGAGCTATTATTAAGATAGCTCGGGTCATCTACGACGAGCACGGATTTGACCGTCTGCCCATCTTGGCCGACGCGCTGGAAGATGCCGGTTGCACCGATGCTGCCATTCTGGAGCACCTGCGCGGTCCGGGGCCGCATGTGCGCGGCTGTTGGGCGCTGGACCTGTTGCTGGGCAAGGAGTAGCAACTTAGCCCCGAAGAAAATTCTTCGGGGCTTTTTTATTTTTAAAAGAAATAGTATACTTTTATAATATGGAAAAAATAAAAATTGCCTTTTTTGAAATTGAATCATGGGAGAAAGAGTATGTGAATGAACAGCTGCACCTTGCAGAAATTTCTTTTTTTACTGAACCACTTTCTCAAGAAAACGTGGCCGAGGCAAAATCTTGCGATGTGATTGCCTGTTTTATTGATTCTCAGCTAACCAAAGAAGTATTATCAAAGCTTCCTCACCTAAGAATGATTGCCACGCGCTCTACGGGTTTTGACCACATTGACATGGAATTTTGCAAAGCGCATAACATTACGGTCTGTAATGTGCCAACCTATGGCGAAAATACGGTAGCCGAACACACTTTTGCTCTGATTTTGGAATTATCACGCAAAATGTGGCAGTCCATTGAGCGGGCGCGGGAAGGCGATTTTTCGCTGGACGGGTTAAGGGGATTTGATTTAAAAGGTAAAACATTAGGAGTGATCGGTTTGGGCCACATTGGCCAGCACGTGGCGCGTATTGCCAATGGATTTGAAATGAAGGTGCTTGGGTTTGATGTTTTTGAAGACAAAAAATTGGCAAAGGAATTAGGATTTGCTTATGTGCCATTTGAACAGCTTTTAAAAAATTCAAATATTATTTCATTGCATGTTCCATTAAACGAACACACAAAACATTTGATTAATTCTCATAATATCGGACTTATTAAAAAAGGGGCGTACATTATTAATACGGCTCGAGGCGGGCTTATTGAAACAGGCGCGCTGATAGCGGCGCTTGATGCTGGTGCGCTGGCCGGCGCGGCACTGGATGTATTGGAAGAAGAATGTTTTATTAAAGAAGAAAGCCAGTTATTGTCAAAGGGTTTTCCAAAAACCTGCGACATTAAAACATTACTGCAAAACCACGCGTTGCTTAAAAAAGCAAATGTCATTGTTACGCCCCATAATGCGTTTAATTCTAGGGAAGCGCTGGAGAGGATATTGGAGACAACGGTAGTAAATATCAGGGGATTTGTGAGTGGCAAGATGGTTAATGTTGTTTAATGATTTTTTGAATCTGGAATCTTGTATCTTGTATCTTGAATAGAATAAAAAGAATACAGAATAATGAATATATGTTTCACATTCTCAATTCCAAATTCAATTCAAGATTCTAGATACAAGATTCAAGATTCTAGTTTTTATGGTTTACGACCTCATTATCATCGGCGCTGGGCCGGCCGGGGTTTCCGCGGCTATTTACGCGGCGCGCCAAAAACTGAATTTACTGATTATTTCCAAAGATGTCGGCGGCCAAGTTGCCAAAAAAGCTGTTGATATCGAAAATTACCCGGGATTTGAAAAAATTTCCGGGCCGGATTTAGTTGCGCTCTACCAAAAACAATTGAAGGCCAATGGTTTAGAAGTGACGCTAGCTGAAGTGGTCTTCGTTGAAAAATCAGAAAGAATATTTTCCATTAAAACGGCATCGGGCAAACTATATCAAGCCCTTTCAGTTATTCTTACTTCGGGGGCCGAATCAAAAACCCTGGGAATTCCCGGAGAAGAGGAATTTGCCGGCAAGGGGGTAAGTTATTGTTCCTTATGTGACGGACCGGTGTTTAGAAATAAAATAGTCGCCGTGGTTGGCGGGGGAAATAATGGTTTTGAGTCGGCATTATTTTTATCCAATTACGTTACCCATGTGTATATATTAGAATATTCTGATGCCGCGAATGCCGACGCAGAGAATCAGGAACTGGTAGAGCGCCACCAAAATATTGAAATTATCACCAGTGCCAAGGTTTCCAAAATAGAGGGAAAGGTTTTTGTGAACGCGGTTTATTATGAAGATAGAAAATCCGGTCAGGAAAAAAAGCTGGACGTCAGTGGCGTGTTTGTGGAAATTGGATATAGTCCGGCAACATCCTTTTTGGGGGATTTAGTTGAATTAAATGAAAAAAAAGAAGTTATATTTAATTCTGAAACATTAGAAACCAAAACCCCGGGTCTTTTTTCAGCAGGCGATTGCAATGTTTCCCGTTACAAGCAAATCGTTATGGCATCGGGGGAGGGAGCCAAGGCAGCACTAAGTGCGTATAATTACATTAAGAGGCAAAAATAATATGAGTATCATAAAAGAAATTAATGCCCATGAAATTAGGGACTCGCGGGGCAAGCCAACCGTTGAGGTGGAAATTGTTACTGGTAATGGTAGTTTTATCGCTTCGTGTCCATCGGGCGCTTCTACTGGAAAGAACGAAGCCCTGGAATTACGCGACGCTGATGGTATTGGAGTTTTGACAGCCATAAAAAATGTTAATGAAATTATTGCGCCAAAATTGAAAGGCAAAAATCCAGAGAATCAAAAAGAATTAGATGAATTAATGATCGCCCTTGATGGTACGCCTAATAAATCAAAATTAGGTGCCAATGCTATTTTGCCGATATCTATGGCCATTTGCCGAGCCGGCGCCGCTTCAAAAAAAATCCCACTGTATCAACATATTAGCGAAATTGGGAATTGGAAATTGGTAATTGGTAATTTTAAGATGCCACTTCCAGGTTTTAATTTTTTAGAGGGAGGGAGGCACGCGGAGGGAAGAAATAAATTGGAAATGCAGGAATTTATGGTAATTCCCCAAAAAAAATCTTTTCGGGAAAATCTGATTTTAGGCAGCCAAATTTTTGAAAAATTCAAAGAAAATATTATAAAAAATTACGGGGCAGATGTTCCCATGAGTGACGAGGGGGCATTCGCGCCCCAAACTTCAAAGGTAGAGCCCATTCTTTTTATGTTAAAAAGCGCCATCGGCCCATCAGAAGCCGGTATCGCGCTAGATTGCGCTGCGTCCGAATTTTATAACAACGGAAAATATGTGTTAGAAGGCAAGGAATTTTCAAGACAGGAATTATTGGAATTCTATAAAGATTTAATTGATCGTTTTCCTATTATTTCTATCGAAGATCCTTTTTCGGAAGATGATTGGACGGGGTTTGAGGAACTAAAAAAAGCATTGCCCGGCACCATAATTATCGGTGACGATTTAACCACTACCAACATTGCCAAAATTAAGGAAGCGGAAAGCAAAAAGGCCTGCAACGGAATTATTATCAAATTAAACCAAATTGGCACGGTGTCTGAGACCATTGAAGCTGTAAAGTTGGCCCAAAGTTATGGTTGGAAAATTATGGTATCGCACCGCAGCGGTGAAACCATGGATAATTTCATCGCGGACTTAGCCGTCGGTGTCGGCGCCGACTTCATTAAGTCCGGCGCATACACCAAAGACGAACGCAAGGTAAAGTATGACAGGTTGCTGGAAATAGAAAATGAATTATCTAAAAATAAATAACTCAGCAAAACTAGACCTGTGGACCGATCCACAGGTCTAAGATACAATACAAGTATGTCAACTTTTCATTTAAACAGTTTGCCAAAATCAAAGAGGATTCAGATGATCGGCGAGTTTTATGATGTTATTGATTCTTTGAAGAATCGAGCAGAAGTTCGTGCTTTTTTTAAATCATTATTGACCGCTGACGAAATTGCAAGTTTTATGAGAAGAATAGAAGTAGCAGTGCTTTTGTCAGGTAAGTTAAGGTACGAAGAAATTATTACAATGCTGGGGGTCGGAAAGGAAAAAATTTCCAGCGTAAATAAATCCTTATTGCAAGATGATAGTGGGTATAAAATTATCATTGAACGACTTATTGAGAATAGAAAAAAGAGATTAAAAAGAATGAAAAAGGAAGAAAGGAGCGCTGCGTATCCATTCGCCGGTCTAAAGAAGCAATCTAGATTTTTGGTTTTAAATGCCATTATTGACGCGGTCATTGAAAACGGTATTGATGATAAAGAGCTAGAAAAAGAGGCCTTGCTATTTACGCCATCATCCACGATATTTAAAAATAAGTAAAAATAATCGCTAGACCTGTGGACCGGTCCACAGGTCTAGCGCGAGTTAATAGTTGTTAGTTATTATGGAAGAAAAGTTTGGAGGGGATGCGCATATTAACAGCGATTCCATGCTCGATTTTAGTAAAATAAAAATCGGTGGTAGAATGATTAAATAATGAACTCATATTAAGTTTCACCACAATTGTTCTTAAAAATTGACCGAAAGTTAATCATTGAATACGCCAGATATCGAAACCC
>MHOT01000007.1:0-8548 GCA_001820175.1 Candidatus Staskawiczbacteria bacterium RIFCSPHIGHO2_02_FULL_42_22
GCCGAGGTAGTTGTTGAGTACTGAGTAGAGGCTGCTATGGTTGCATCCTTTCCAGGACAACCGAATTATCCACACAGGAAAGCTATAAAGAGATGGCACTATAAATAAGTTTGTTACCCCTGCAAAATAAGTAACGCAAAATTTTATAAAGTGCTCTCACCCTTAATACCTCATGAAAATCCTAGCCTTAAGCGACGTACACGGGGACCGGCTTTTTATGCAGGAAATGGCAGAGAAAGGAGCCGAAGAAAAAGTAGACTTAGTCATTTTAGCCGGTGATCTGGCGGATCATAATGGAGATACCAAAGGGCTGATCGGGCCATTCAAAGAAAAAGGCCTGGAAGTAGCCATCATCCCTGGAAATCACGAAGGATTGGCGGAAGTCAATTTTCTCACTGAAAAATATGGTCTCAAGAATCTACACGGTTATGTCATTAAAGTAGGAGACATCGGAATTTTTGGCTGCGGTTATGCTGACATAGGGATCCACCAATTGTCAGAACGCCAATTTTTTGAAACTCTGAAGAAAGCGCATGATTCATTGAAGGGTGTAAAAAAGAAATTAATGGTGACTCACGTGCAGCCCAGCGATAGTATTCTTGGTTTGGGCATTTTCCCCGGCAGCGAAGGAGTTAGAAAGGCCATTGAAGAATTGAAACCAGACATTCATATCTGCGGACACATTCACGAAACTCATGGTATCGAAGAGATGATCGGCTCGACCAGAGTGATCAATGTGGGAAAGACTGGGAAGATCATCGAGCTATAAAATGTCTCTCGAGATTGTGGCCAGAAAGTTTGTGGGGGAAAGAGGAATTTCTATTAAGGAGAATAAGAATCGTTTCACCGGGAATAAAGACCAATTATCAGTAATCTTTTTTGGCGCTCACAGCGATCGTCTTCTTTTACAGAGGAAATTTCCAGCTTTACATAAAAGGAATGAAAGCCATATTTACGTCTCTGAAGGATCGCAGCTGTTGAAATTCTCTATCTTATATGGTTGTCTGCATGATTACGTTGTTGCGTTAGAAGGGGCTAAAAGTCAATTTTGTCAGGATATTAGGGACGTATTAATCTATCATCATCTCAAACATGAAAGAGAAAAACCAGAAATTGCTCTAGTTCAAGAAGTGACACCTTTCACTTATGCCGGTGTAGCTGAACTTCTAGATTCCTTCTATCCTATTGGCTAAAATTATTTAAACTACTACTTTCTTCTTCCCCCATGTTACAAAATTGTCCGGAGTGCCGCAAACCTTTACACGAAGGCCAGCACAAGTATGCTGATGGTATGTTCAAAGTGCAGTATTGCAAGAAGTGCGGCTTTAGAAAGGAAACGCCGCTGGAATGAGTAAGCTTAATCTAGTCTCCGTAACACCTTCTGTTTGAATAATTTTTCGGAAATTAGTTCTACACTCCCATTCTCTTCTATTGACATAGAATTAGAAAAACAAATATTTGATTGCGACCATTCATCTATAAGCTGACTGATGAATCCATAATACTCGTCTAATCGCTCTCTATAGAAATCATGGTTAGGCTCTTTCTGATATTCATTAAATCTCTGCTCGAGGATAGCGGGAACGTTCTTCCAAATAATAGTGGTCATGAAATCTAATCCATACAGGGGAGATAAATGTTTAAATGAATATTTTTGCGAATTTTCATTGACAACTAACACGCCAACGGGACGATAATCACTAGTAGAATCGGTTAAGTCTGAACAATAAAGCGCGAGAGAGTAACGCATGCAGATCACTTCCGGGGATTAACCTATTTTTGCTAATATGGCTAAAATTGTATTAGCGTTTTCTCTGAGTTCTTTGATCTCAGCTTCTAGTGCCGATAAAGAAGTCTTTGCTTTTTTGAGCATTGCATCATTAAATCCCGGAACGTCAACAATTCTCTGTTTCGTTGACGGGGCATTGGACATTTTGTAGGCCTCAAGAATTCTGATAAGATTTCTTTCTGTAAGATCAAGTAGCGCTTGCTGTGTCTGGTTATATTTGCCTTTTGTTCTTCTAATATTATCAATAAATCGAGTTATTGCAGCAACATCTGTCTCATTTAATTTTTCTAAATCTTTCCAAGAAGCCATCTTCACACCTCATTTTGTTATTAAAATATTATAACTCACATCATTCCCTTAGGCATCTTCCCACCCATCTTTTTCATCATTTTATTGATATCTCCTTCCCCTTTAAACATCTTCATCAGTTTCTTGCTCTGGCGATGCTGCTTCAACAATTCGCGGACTTCTCCCACATTCAATCCTGAACCAGCAGCAATCCGGTCCAACCTCTCTGCAGAAATTATTTCTGGATCTTCTAATTCCTCCTTAGTCATAGACCCCATGGCGTATTTCCATTTCTCTAATTTTCCTTCCTGCACTTCCAACATCTCTTTGGGCATCTTCAATGAACCCATCCCGGGAATCATTTCCATAATTTTTCCGAAGGAACCCATTTTTTTCAAGGAACTCATCTGTTGATATAAGTCCACTAAATTGAAATCTCCTTTGAGAAATTTTTCTTGCATATCTTTGGCATTTTCTTCTGTGATCACTTCTCGGGCTTTTTCTAACAGTGATTCTATGTCACCCATGCCGATAAGCTTGCCGACAAAACGCTGGGGATGAAACAATTCCAGATCATCTTGTTTTTCTCCGACTCCGATAAAGACGATCGGCGCTTTAGTAACTGCGCAAGCTGATAATGCTCCTCCGCCTTTTGCCGTACCTTCCAATTTTGTTACAATCACTCCGGTGACACCACAAGTATCATGGAAAGCTTGCGCTTGTTTCTGTGCAGCTTGTCCTAAATCCGCAGAAATAACTAACAGCTTTTCATCCGCTTGCACGGCTTGGTGGAGATGATTTAATTCGGAAATTAATTCTTCTGACAATGCATCTCTTCCTGCCGTATCGACAATGACTAGGTCATATTCTTTCAATTTCTTTTCAAAAGCCAGATAAATATTGACTGGATCTTTTTCCTTCTTGATCCCCAAGAAATCGACTCCAACATCCTTCGCTAACTGCTCCAGCTGCTCATAGGCAGCAGGCCGCCAAGTGTCGGTTTGCATCACTGCTACTTTGTATCCACGCTTCTTGTAGAATTTTGCCAGCTTTCCGGCAGTTGTCGTTTTTCCGCTGCCAAAGAGGCCGACCAGCATAATTTGCGTGGGCTTCTTGCTGATCTTGATCTCGTGCGCTTCCTTGCCTAAGAAATTAGTTAATTCATCATAAACAACTTTGATTAAATGCTCTCTTTTGGTGATTCCTGCAGGAGTCGTTTCCGCAGCTCGTTCCTTAATTTTCTTACTTAGATCAAACACTAACTGCACGTTGGTATCAGACTGGAGAAGCGCTCGCTGGATGTCTTTTACCAGTTCATTGATCAGCTTTTCATCTACAAAAAGCGACTTGCTGATCTTGCTTAGGGTGTTCTTTAAGGAATCTCCTAATTTCTCCAGAACCATATCATTTAGAAAGGGGGATTTTATTTAAATGTTATTGAGTCGCTATGCAGAATGTTATTTTGGCCAAAATTATTTACTTATGGCGTTCGTCAAGTCTTCCCATAATTCTATACTTAGTTGTAAAGATAAGAAACAACCCTACAATCATCAAAGGAAGATATGACCACAAACTAACTTCTAAAAAGGAAAATATCACTCCTAAAGAGAATAAGACAACCCCCAACCAAAATGTCGGAGCACGAAATAAATCCTTTTGATATTCTTTGGTGTATTTCATTTTCTTAAACATAATCAATTAGAATACTTAATTGTTTAAAAGTTTAACTGAGTGAACTCTCATTCAACAAAGAGGGATAATATGTTGATAATGAAGCCATGTCAGCAACTTTCAGATATATCATAGGCAAGTATGATTCTCTAGCAGTAGCATGAACCTTAACGTGGTCTTCTGTAATCGGAAGTTTTGGTAAAGCGACTCTAATTAAGTCCGTGACTTCATTTCCATACTTTCTTGCATCTTCCTCTTTTTTAAAACATTTAAGATATAACCTGTTGGTATGTTTTTCATGCGCTACATAGAATCGTTCTTCAAACAGTACATGAACAAAGTCTTGTAAGGCTCTCCGAACAACTGAATCGTCCACTGATTGAGAATGTACTAATTTACGCACATATTCGGGCATTTGATTACTATCGGCCGTGGATGGTGGCATGCCTATGGCTTGCAATAATCTAGCATATAATGCACTATCTGTTCCTCCGCTAAGAATGAAACTATCCTTTCCTTTTCTCTGAGGTCTTATACTTGTTTTTAGATCAAGACTCTCTTGTAGGTAATTTTGTAACTCTTCCAATTTTTGCAAGTTACCGTGGATAGACATATTTTGATGACCGTTAGATGCCCAGGATAAATGTCCAGTCCAAAATACCTTTGCCGCTAAAATGTTAATTGCTGGGAATTTATGATTTGAAATATCTAGGGGCAAAAGATCTAATGACAAACATTTTTCAAGTCCGGAAATAGCTCGAGGTCTTTTTTTATTATTTTTCCACGCAATAACTGTGCCGTAAGATCGACCAATAAGATCCCCTATTTTTCGTATTGGAACTCCTTTTTTAACTAATTCTTGTGTTCTATTATAAGCTTCAACATCTTCCTTCCCAGTAGAATAAGTACTAACGAAATCGTCAATACTGGCTAGTTCAATATGTTCTGTATCCATAAGAGAATATTCGAGTAATACTTTATAAAACTTACTGAATTTACAACTAATAAGTTACAACAATTTAAACAAAAATAATCCTACATTCTTCTAAACCTCACTCAAAATGCCTGCCTCTTCTCGGTCCAGATTTTGGCGGTGTATAGGAGAACCAATCTTCTTTGGTTATAGGATGAAAATGATCCGCTTCTTCAATCAAGGCCTTGGCAGTCGTTTCCTGAACTGCAGCGATCTCGATACGCACGCCCTCTGATTTCAGGTGAGTTACTAAATCAAGATAATCAGAATCACCGGACATGATGATGATGGTATCTACTTTTGAAGAGAGCTGGGTCGCTTTGATCGATAGGGGAATGTCCGCAGACTTATGGCAGGGAACGACCGAGCCATAGTACATCTCATGCAGCCTTTCTGCCAGTTTGGAAGAGATGTTCTGCCCTTCTCTGAAATAGATAAGTCTATTTAACCCTCTGCCGTTGAGCAGCTTAGGGATAAGAGTATCAAAATTGACCATAGTGTTAGTAGATTTGCTTTGTTCGTGAATACTTCTTTCGATATTATTTCCATCGCAGAGAATCGCGACTGACTGAGTAATAAGAATTTCTTTATTTGTCATATATTTCACCTTTTTTTAACGTTTTTACATTTTAAAAAAGGTTCGAAGGACTTGTCCTTCGTTCACCTTTTTTTGTAAATATGAGCCTGCAGGGATTCGAACCCCGATATCGATTTTGGACACCTTTATGTTGCCCAAATTAACCGGTCCGAAGCCGATTGTGCTATCCATTACACCACAGGCCCATGCTACCTAAAGAATTATGCTCTTTTAAAAACATTATGGTTAAGAAAGAAATATAAAGCTAATTACCTTTAAACTCCTATGGGCTTTCTGAAAACATACCTGATTATCGCGCTCCTGATCGGCTTCCTGGGCTTGCTTGATGGCGCCTTATCCATAATCGGTTTCTCTTCACAGATTTACCAATTAGTTCTTGGAGCAATACTCTTCTTTTTTTTCTTTTTTAACATCTATGTCCTTACAGCACTTCGCCGCCATCATGCTACTCGCATTGCGTACGTTCTTCCGGTCTATCACTTGGTTAGTTATGTCTTGTTTGTGATAATGGGGATAGTCATCGCTACAACTGAGTCAAATCCGACTTGGCTTAGCCCAGTTCTTCTTGGTTTAGGGATAGCTACTTCACTTTTCGAGCTGGCTTTCAGCGCTTCTCTCCTAATCTGGATGTCAGTTGACTTCCCTAACGCAAAGTATTGAGAAAATTAGTAAAATCCCTATTTTTCAAAGTTCTCTATTGAATTCTTTCAGTAAAGAATTATTGTCCATCTTTATAGAATATTCAACATTATCCAACTTCTTTTGCTCAATAAAAAGCATAAATTCTTTCTTCTTCTCTTCATCCCATTTTTCAAAAGCTTTGGCAGCATTACAAAAATAATTGGTATCGCAATGGCCTATCCGTAAATCTTTCTCTTGATGTCTGGTTGGATGCAGGGGGCAGAGAAAACATCCTTTCTCTTCAATTAGATTTCTGCAAACTCCGTGACGTAGATCTCGTGAAGGTCTTCTATCCCGAAATTGTATAAATTGCTCTTCTGTCTGAGGATTAGCATGCTTGAATTCAAGATTATTTTTGAAAACCGCCTGTTTAATTTTTTCTTTCGACTCAAAATCGTGTCCGCAGCAGCCCATACATCCGCCGTTGAGTTGACATAAAGGTGAAAAAACCATCTACATCTCCTGCGGCATTTTAATCCCTAAAAGGTTCAATCCATTCTCTAACACTTGCCGTACACCATCAACTAATAATAATCTTGCTTTGGTTTGATTTTTATCTTCCGATAATACGGGGCATTTATGGTAGAATTCATTGAAGGCCTGGGCTAAGGTAATAAGATAGGTAGCTAACAAATGAGGTTTCTTCATCTCGGCAGCTTTTACCACTGCTTCTTGAAATGCAGTCATAAGTCGTAAAATCTTCAACTCTTCTTCCAGAGCAAAAACTTCAAAATTGACCGGGTATGTCGGCTGGAGATGGTGTTCATTTTTTGCTTTGCGCAGCAATGAACAAGTACGGACATAGGTATATTGCAAATATGGTCCGGTTTCTCCTTCAAAACTCAACGATTCTTCAGGATTATACACGATATCCTTGTCTGCATCAGTTTTTAACATGAAAAATTTAATAGCTGCCAGAGCGATTAAATCGGCGCGTTCTTCAACTTCACGTTCAGAAAGATGGGAGTGGCGTTTTTTAATTTCTATCTTTGCCATTTCTGCAACTTCGCCCATAATATCATCCGCATCAACAACTGTTCCTTCTCTAGACTTCATCCTTCCAGTTGGCAAATTGACTAAACCATAACTGATATGATGCATATCTTTAGCATAATCCTTCCCTAACAATTCCAGAATTTTAAACAGTTGCTGAAAATGCAGTCGTTGTTCTGAAGCAACCACATACATCATTTGCTGGAACTTAAAATCGCGATAACGTAAAGTTGCCAGATACATATCTTGGGTAATGTAAATAGAAGTATCATCTCCTCGCAGCAATACCTTATTTGGAAGCTTATATTTTTCCAGCGGCGCTACAATTGCTCCAGTTTTAGGATCTTTCTGAAAAATACTTTTTTTTAATCCCTCGTAAACTAATTCTTTTCCTTGTAAATAATAATCTGATTCAGCATATTCTTTCTCAAAAGAAATGCCAAAACGCCGGTACGTTTCAGCAAACCCTGCTAAGACCCAGGAATTCATCTTTTTCCATAGTTTCTTTGTTTCTTTATCATCGCGCTCCCATTTTAACAGCAGCTCTTGTGCTTCATTTTTGAGAATTTCTCCTTGCTTTTCACTTTCCTTAGCATGCTTAGCAAATAAGACATAAAAATCGCCTACAAAATGATCCTCCTTTTTATCTGGTTCTTTTCCATGTCCCCATTTTTGATAAGCTAACATGGATTGACAAATGTGAATTCCGCGATCGTTAATGATGTTAACTGGATGCACTTCATTGCCTACGAAAGAAAGTATCCTGCAGATAGCATTTCCTAAAGCCATGTTTCGGATATGGCCTAGGTGGAGGGGTTTATTGGTATTTGGCCCGCAATATTCGATGACGGTTCTTTTCCCTTTTTGCTGGGTCGGTTTTCCATACTGCTTGGCCTGTTTGTAGATAGAGTGCAGAGTTTCTCTTGCTAAGTAATTATGCTTAATAAAAAAATTCAAATACGGCCCAGCAACTTCAACTTTAGAAACAAATTCAGGTAATTCTAATTTCGCTTTTAGTTTTTCTGCTTCCTCCTTGGCATTCTTGCCTAATTTGAAACAAGGAAAAGCATAATCTCCTAATCCTGGATCAGGCGGAACGGCGATAAGATTAGTTAGTTCTTCCTCAGTCTGCTTTGTCTCTTTCGCCAGGAGCTTGATTATCTCTTCTTTAAAATTCATCTTTAAATAGAAATGAAGCGGTTTTATATATTTTACCCGACAATTAGATTACTCCAGAATTATTCTTCTTATCCAGAATCAGAACTTTTACGTTTCCACCACAGAACAGCTGCACTACTTCTTTTGCCTCTTTTACAATCTCTTTCTGCTTTGCTGGACTTATCGGCGGCAAGAATTCAAAATGAATCAACGCTGATGTTGAGGTTTGTTTTAATGCTGCCCTTGGGTTTTTCCAATAGTCCAGTTTTTTGCCCAACATTTTCTTCGCGTCACGATACCATAGGTCTCCATTTTTCATCTCAAAACTGATGTCGCCGTTTAGTTTTGCCGGATCATCTACGCCGACAGGAATAATATGCTTCAATGATAAATAGCG
>MHOT01000007.1:8566-9361 GCA_001820175.1 Candidatus Staskawiczbacteria bacterium RIFCSPHIGHO2_02_FULL_42_22
TGATAAATAGCGGACTACTGCAGTAATAGTATCCTTTGCCTCTATTTTTTGATGCTGCAATACTTTTTTCAGTAATTGTTCAACTGAAGTGTGATAATGGGTGGTCTTTTTTCCGAATTGCTGTCGAGCAATGGTCCAAGGAGCAACTAGATGATTGGTTTTAACAGTATCTTTATTGAAAGTCATCAATACCATTTTCTCTACTTCCTTCAGAAGATGGTTGGTTTCCTTTACTCTGTTTTTGTTGTCAAGGTCTTTTGCTAGAATAATTGCTACCCTAAATTTCTGATGCAGTTTTTGAAAGACTTCTGGTTTAATGGTTACCTTCATTTTTTTCCTTTCTTGCTTTCCTCATCAGACCAGAGAAAACCGAATACTCTGCTAAAGATACCTCTTCGGTCATGGGAATGTTTGACTCCAAAATGTTTGGTGAGCAGATCTAAATCATTGCGGATATCTTTAAGCAATCTTATTTTTTTCCGTTCATTGTAGAACTGGAGGAGAGTAAGGATAACATATAATCCAAAGATTCCCCCAATAAATATTCCTACTTTTTGTAGAATTGGTTGCAGAGCATTAGTCAAAAAGTTGTCTGGCAGACTTATTTCTTCAGAGATTCCGGGAAGCGTTTCTGCCCACACCAGACTTGAATTAAACAGCAGCAACAATGCCAACATGAAGATATTTCTCTTTTCCATGACAACCTCTTTTATAATTATGAATGAATCTGGGTATTTATAGATTGTGGTTAGGATAAGGCTGAAAAGTCAAAAATTTTATAAAGAAGCTAGGGGC
>MHOT01000008.1 GCA_001820175.1 Candidatus Staskawiczbacteria bacterium RIFCSPHIGHO2_02_FULL_42_22
GTTTTGACAAGTGTAGGTGGTGAAATTTTGCCACACGTTTCCATTCTGGCAGACAGGGCTTCCGGTGTAGCCGTTGGTTCCACACTGGCTGTTTTGGGAACAAGTGATGACGGCATTAAATTCATTATTATCTTGTTTACTGGTGCAGCCAATATCTTGAGGGTAGTCCACCATCCCGTCATTATCATTATCTAAGCCATCTTGGCACTGTGCTTTCGGAAACATTTCATCGTTATCGGTGGCTGAACTGCAGCTAAAATCGGATGGAAAATCGGTTGCTCCATCGTTGTCGTTGTCGATTCCGTCAGAACACTGGAATTGGGCTTGATTAACACACGTGGCCGAATTACCATTTTGCTGGCAGATTTGATTCTGGGAGCAGGTTTGGTCCAGGGTTTTGTTACCGCAGGAGTCAACGTTGTAGACGGCGTCGCCTTGACATACTTTGTTGCCGGTAAAGGTGCAGGATTGGTTGATATTAACAGAACAAGAAGTTTGCTCGGTTTGGTTTCCCGAGGTTACCGTTAAAAAGGTAGTATAATTTCCCGGGGAATTAAAAAATCGAGGGCAGTTTTGACCGATGCCACTGCACGCTCCTGACCAATTAAGGGTATTAGTACCGGTTCCTCCCGTGATAATAGGTTTAAAAATTACCTGTTGGTTAACATTGGCAAAACTAGGGTCGGCAAAACAGGACACCACAAGGTCCGGCGCGCAATTAGGGTCAGTGCTGGCATATACTTCTCCAAAAAATTCATCATCACCACCCCGGGAAAGATCTCGGATTTCAACCCGATTAAAGGGTGAAGATGTTCGAAACCCATTAAAAGCTAAAACACCATCAGGACTATTATAGGTAAAACTATCCACGTATTGGCCATTCATTAACAAGATTACCGAAAATGTGGTATCGATATAGGTTGGTTTTGGGTGTCCCGAAGTGTAGTGGTCATAATTAGCGGGTTCGACAAAATCAAATCCTACCGCATAACTTGGTTGATCAAGATCAATATTAAGGTCTTCTTCGTAGTCAATGGCTATTTCATTAGGCATCAATGGAGTCCAATCACACCAATCCCATCGGCAATCCCCGCCCATCCACCAGCTATTGGCGGAAAACCTTACGCTTCCCACCCTGATTTTTAAATTAGGATTTGCCTGAAATTCGGGGGTGATCCATCCCAAGCGAGGCAGAGGGCCGCTCGCGGAAGTGGCTCTGGTTTCGGAAATAAATTGCTGTTTATTAGTAAAAACTTTACGTTCTGGAGTGCAAGAATTAGCCGCATTGGCAGTGTTAATTACCATAAAAAAAGACACCAAAACTAGTGCGCTTATCGTAATAAATGTAATAACGGCAGATGGGCGAAAGAATGTCGCAGATCTGACCGCTGCTTTTGGACTGTTGAGTTCCATATAATTTTACTAACCTTGAATTACAAAATCCACTGCAAGTATTTCGTAATTCAAGGTTACTATGATTTTAATAATTTAATAATATATAGTTTGTATTTTAAGAATTATATTCTCTTAATTTCCTACTGTCAAGATTCGTTAAACCATAACCTTAATTATAGTATATTAATTTAATTTTGTCAATACCCCTCGAGGTAATCTCTCACACCTCCCACTCCCGCCCGTAGTCATTGCGGCAAGTCGCCAGATTCATCCCGCCCGAAAGGCGGGAAAATCCCGACTGAGGGCATTGCAATGCCCGAAGCAATCTCCATGCAAAATGACGAGATTGCCGCGTCGCCCTTCACTGCGGTTCAGGACTCCTCGCAATGACGGCTAGTGTTATAGAGGTGTGAGGGGTTACCCATCGAGGTAACCCCTCACACCTCGTCATTGCGAGGGCATCGCAATGCCCGAAGCAATCTCTATACAAAATGACGAGATTGCCGCGTCGTCCTTCGCCCTGGCTCAGGACTCCTCGCAATGACGGGAGGTGTGACATGTCCAGTGAGCAGTTACCCATCGAGGGTATTTGGAAAAAAGATGCGAAAAGTCCTTTAAAAAGGGTTTTTGTAATTTACGGTATCTATGGACATCGCATCCAGAAACCGCACTTAAGTTGCCGGCGGTTTGGCAGTATTGGGCGGCTTGGAGTCAAGACGCGAGGCGTAATTTGTCGCAACAAATTCGCCCCGTCTCCAAAAAATTTGTGAGGCCTAGCCGTAGCTACGCCGAACAAATTTTTTGTGAAAACTGCCCAAGATTGCCAAATCCGGCAATACTTGGAGTGCGGTTTCTGGATGTGATGTCCATATAGTTAATTCCCAAATCATATCCTAGGATTTATTAAGAAATTATTAAAATTATTAGTTTTAGATTGGGAAACGCAATTCAAAGTTTAATAGGAAAAGAGCAAAAAATGTCCTACCTTATGGAACAAACATTACAAAACCGGCACTAAAGTCGCCGGCGGTTTGGCAATCTTGGGCGGCTTGGAACAAAAAATATGCGAGGCGTAGCCGTAGCTACGGCAAACATATTTTTTGTGAAAACTGCCCAAGATTGGCAAAACTGGCCAGACTTGGAGTGCCGGTTTTGTAATGTTTGTCCATATCTTAAGTGTTATAAAAAACCGCCAAGAGATACATTCTACTTGGCGGATCAAGGTGTAACTTTTATGGTACCTGTCGGTACTGCAGGACGACAAACTGGTTAATGGTGTTCATCGTCTGTGTATTGGTCAGGTTCGTTGGCGCCAGTGGACCATGGTAGTTGACGCGCATGGTCGAGTCAGGCACATAATTGCCCTGCCCGTCCCCTCGTCGGGCAACCTGAATGAGTTCGGGTTCGAGGCGTGGCACGATTTTCTCGGCAGCCAGCGTATTCATCCCTAGGTCATTGATGTCGATGGTTCCGTTGACCTGCTGGTCGTAAGAACCCATGACCTCGAGAATCAGGCGTTGCGCCTGATTGAGGTCATTGGTGGGCTGGCTGTTACTGTCCAGCATGCCCATTATCTCAAACCTGAATTGCTTCAGATCTCCGCCCAGGTCCATGTTTTCCTGCAGTAAGAGTGGGACAAAGGTACCGTCCGCGCGCTTTTCGTACCCCTGGCGCGTAGCGAAGAGATCGTACGCATGGATGTTATCGTAGAAATCGAGTTCTGCGAAAACGAGATCTCGTGGGGAGGGTTGATTGCCACTACCTCCTCTGTCAGCCAAGAGGGGTGTTTGTGTCGGAGAGAAGTCAATCTGGTTGATTATGCTGTCGCGTTCTTGGCCGGGAATGTTGCGAATATTTTCAAGCACGTCGCCGTTAGCGTCGAGGATAGGGTTGTCTGTCGGAATCCAACTGGCCCGGCGGTTTCGTTTGGTGCCCTCGACGCTGTTGAATTGGCCGACGTATCGATCGCTGCCCGAATCGCCATTAAGGTAGTCGCGACCGTGTCCGCCGACCAAGAGGTCGTTGCCTCCTCCGCCCAGCAGCGCGTCGTCACCGCCACCGCCAATGAGAATGTCGTTGCCATTTTTGCCGTAAAGATGGTCTGAGCCACTGCCGCCCTGGATCAGGTCGCGGTAGTTGCTCCCATGGACTTCCGTCCCCTCACTCACATTCGAAGTAAATGAGATGGTGTTGCCGCCCGGCGATCCCTGGACGCGGATGTGGTCGATATCGGCCTGCAAGCGAAGTGCGTGCCCGTTTGCAATGATCTCAAAGAGGTCGAGATTGCCTTGCTGACCAATTTTAGAGACGAACAGATTACTTTGAGCTCCCCTATAGTTGGGATTGCGATGCGCGGCGGCCTTGCTTCCGCGAGGCAAATTGATAATAAGATTGTTTCCGCCCTGCGCGACACTGATACCGACACCCAGCAGGTCGTAGTAGCCGGGGCCGAACAGACCGTCGATATTGTGAGAAAGGACGAGGCGGTCTTCCATGCTCTCGAGGACTGGTCTGATGAACTTGACCATAAAACTGCTCCTTTGCTCTAAATGGAAAGAACTATTGTCATCTTGCAGATTCTAATCCGCTCATCAGATGAACAATTTTCTCAATATAATACGTTAGATAACTTTTGTCAATTAAATAAGGCGCTGTTCGGAAACATTCTATTTGGTCGTCATTGCGAGCCACAGCGAAGCAATCTCGTTTAATTTGAGATTGCCACGCCGGCTGCGGGCTCGCAATGACGGAATAGGGGGTTACCGAACAGCGCCATTAAATAATGTGTCGCTCGCATAGCTCGCGGCACTATTTTCCTGCACGAGAGGGAATGCCTCACTCCCTAATGGCTATCCCATCAACTTTATTACCACTCCAATAATGGCTAATACCACCCCTACTACCCAAAAACGCATAGTAACTTTATAGGCCGGCCAGCCCAAGGCCTCAAAGTGGTGGTGAATAGGGCTTGAGAGAAATATTTTTTTATGACGGATTTTTTTTGAAAGAAGTTGCAGTACCACTGAACCAACTTCCAAAACCAATACTCCAGCGATAATGGGTAACACTAATACAGAATCGGTTAAAAATGCAACTACTGACAGGGTGGTGGCCAGTCCTAGGCTGCCTACCTCGGTCATGTAAAACCGAGCCGGCGGAATGTTAAACCACAGGAATGCAAAAAGCGCGCCGACAATTACTGCGCAAAATGTAGCCAAATCGGTTTTTCCCTGCGAGAAGGCGATAATGGAAAACGCACCAAAAATGGAAGCAAATATTCCTCCTGATAGGCCGTCTAATCCGTCGACAATGCCCCCTGACCAACAGGCAATCATGACAATAACAAATAGAGGTATGTAAAAAATACCTATGGTCATAGGACCTAGCAGTGGGACACTAATAATGTCCCAACCTAGTTTGTAATAAAACCAAAGTCCTCCTACCAGACCAATGAGCGCCACAATGAAAAGTCGCTTTTTAAATGACAATCCCCCGCCAATGTAGCTTCCCAAAGAAGATACCACTAGGACATCGTCTAAAAGTCCTACCAATGAAGCTATAATTAACGTAAATAACGGCAACCATGTTTGGCTTCGAGATAAAAAATTAAGATTGGCAAAAAAACTACCAGGGAAAACCAGCGAAAGAATGTAGAAAAAAAATATTACTGCCACCGTGGTAACCCAAATTAAAAGCCCTCCCATGCGCGGCACCTTGGTTTCCCGTTCTTTGTGGAGCGCATTAAAAACCACGGCATCTTCACCGCTGATGGCTCTTTTTCCGGCCTGTTTTTTCCACAGTTTGTGTTTGTATAAAAAATCAATGAGCAGTGGGCACCATGCAAAGGCAACGATGGATGCCAAGGCGGAAATGCCCATGACCTTGATGACGTTGAACGTGAGAAGAGTCATACTGAGGAATTATTCTAATTATACTAATTATTCTAATTATTCTAATTATTCTAATCAATGACCAAAAAGTGAATACCTAATTTCTAAAATGTTTTAGGATTTAGACATTTTTCACATTGGGATTTGATTAGGTTAATTAGGTCAATTAGAATAATTAGGTTAATTAGAATGATTTTGAATTAACTTCTCCATATCCCCAAACCGGTCTTCTGATCCCAGTATGATGTTAATTACATATTTCTCTGGTTCGCTTTCATTTGGGGTTTGAAATACCATAAAGCACCCCAGTGCCGCTTCGGTAAAACCCGTTTTGCCGCCAATAATATGGCGTGAGCCCAATAATTGATTGGTATTTTTTAAGGTATGGTGAAACGTGCCGTCTGATAAGTATAGTGAATATTCTTTAAGTCCGATAATTTCTTTAAATAACGGATATTTTTCAAATAAGTATCGCGAGAGTTTTACTAAATCCGCTGCCGTAGAATAAGAGTCCTTATCAAGTCCGGTGGCATCACTAAAGCGGGTGTTGTAAAGTCCAAGTTTCTGGGCTTCCACATTCATGGTAACAATAAATTGGTCTATGCCCAAAACCTCTGCCAATTGGTAGGCGGCACGGTTGCTGGAATCAATCAGCATAATGTAAAGTAGCGCCCTTACGGAAAGTACTTGACCCAGTTTCAAGCCACCCTGCTCCCCTTCTTGAGCCACGGCCTCCTTGGTTATGATTACTTGTTG
Organism: Candidatus Staskawiczbacteria bacterium RIFCSPHIGHO2_02_FULL_42_22; assembly: GCA_001820175.1. Taxonomy (GTDB): domain Bacteria; phylum Patescibacteriota; class Minisyncoccia; order Minisyncoccales; family Staskawiczbacteraceae; genus VGLO01. The sequence continues at coordinate 6,042 of MHOT01000008.1, forward strand.
GTTCAGGTCAATATTTTCAAGGACCACCAAAGCCGTCATTAATTTAGTTAAACTGGCAATGGGCAGCTTCTTTTCTTCATTTTTTTTAACTAATACCGTTTGTTCTTCGGGGGTTATTTTAACCGACATTTGAGCCAGCGGTTCTTGTGGTGGTTTTTTTATAAAATTACTGGGCGAAGGCGACACCAAAGGCGGCCCAGTTAACATTGGTAGCGCTGTAGCTTCTTGCGCGGAATTCTCCTGTTTTGCGGATGCGCTGGGCGCCACTTCCGTAAAAGAGTTATGTATCGATGCTTCTAAATCGGCTTTTAACGCATTATGTTTGTAAGTGAACAGTTTTTCAAATCCAGTGGATGCCCAATTCACTCCCATAGAAACCACCGTGATCGCCACCACAAAAACAAACGACATGGCCACGTATTTTATCGCCTTTTGCATTAATCTGCGATCCGAATAATCCGAATTCGCATCCGCTGTACCCGCAGGGACTCCCCGCAGGTGCTTATCCAAATGACGTTGCGTCAACGTTTTTATTCGGATCATTCGGATGTTATTCGTAGATTAGGATCGCTTTTTAATTTTCAATTTTTGATTACGCCTCGCCCCGATGTTTCGCCTTTTCATTTTTTGTTCTGTTTTGGCTTGATGAGATGATTTTTGGTTGACATTAATGTGTAATTCCTTTAACTGTTTTGGGTAAATTTCACTGGGCGCTTGCATCATTAAGTCCCTGCCATCGCCAGTTTTTGGGAAGGCGATCGCTTCGCGGATGCTTTGTTCATTTAAGAGGGTTGCCAAAAACCTATCAAGCCCGTAGGCAATTCCTCCGTGGGGCGGAGCGCCAAAGCTAAAGGCGTCCAGCATATGTCCGAATTTTTCATGAATTTCCTTGCTTTCGTAGCCCATAATTTCAAACACTTTTTGGAGGGCCTCGGCGGTATGGTTTCGGATGCTTCCTCCGCCTATTTCAACGCCGTTGAGCGCGACATCGTATTGGGTAGTTAAAATTTCGCCGATATTTTTTTTATCCAGTAAATTCTGCATGTGCTCAGGTTTGGGTGCTGAAAAGGGGTTGTGGGTAAAGGTCCAGCCGCCCTCCTTTGCCTCGCCGGAGCCTTGCGCGGAGGCGGGGTCGTCTTTTTCAAAGAACGGAAAATCAATCACCCAGCAAAATGCCAGCAGATTCGGGTCATTTTTGTCTTTTCGCATATCCGGTTTATCGGATTTATATGTTTCCATCGCTTCTTTATAAGTTAGCCGTGGAAATGGTATTTCTTGAATGACTTTTTCTGGAAATAGCGTTTTTATAATGGTAATAATCATACGTTCATTTAATTCTATAACATCTTCCCGTTCAACGAAACTTAATTCCATATCTATTTGGGTGTGCTCGAATTGGCGGTCCCCTCTTACGTCTTCATCACGCATGGCCCTTGCTATTTGAAAGTATCGCTCCATACCGGCAACCATAAAAAGCTGTTTGTATTGTTGAGGGCTTTGAGGAAGCGCATAAAATTTTCCGGGTTGCAAGCGTGAAGGCACCACAAAGTCGCGCGAGCCCTCGGGGGTGGATTTGGTTAGCATCGGGGTTTCTATTTCAATAAACCCTTCGGCGCTCAAAAAGTCGCGCACAAATTTTACGGTTTTGTGTCGCATAATAAGATTTTGCTGCAGGCGCGGCCTCCGCAAATCCAAATACCGGTATTTCATGCGGATTTCCTCGTTTATTTCCATGCCATCGGTGGTCACATCAAAGGGCAGGGTTTCGGCCTTGGCCAGCACATTAACTTCTTCCACCGAAAGCTCTACTTTTCCGGTTTCTATGTTGGCGTTGACCATTTTTTCGGGCCTCGACACTATTTGTCCTGCCAGTTCCACTACCCATTCGGTGCGGATATCTTGTGCTTTATCGTAAGCATCTTTATTAGTTGGCACAAACACGCATTGCAAAATGCCGCTGCGGTCGCGCAGGTCAATGAATAATATTTTTCCATGAGCACGCCTCACATTCACCCATCCGGCCACTTTTACCTTTTGGCCTACATGTTTTGCGGTTTCTGATATTAGGAATCTTTGCATATTATTTTAATTTTAATGAATTTACCATCTTTTTGGTTATTATTTTTCTAATTTTATCATTTCAATTAATTCTTCCAATGTTCCAATAGTTTCTTGTTTTTGTGCCCAATTTTTTAGATACATCATGTCCAGAGTTATGTTTGGGTTTCGCAGTACGCTTTTTATGTCCTCGGCTTGTTTTTGCGATTGATTTTCCTTTGACCACATCAGTTTGCTTAAAATTAAATCTTCCGGTGAAACAAAGGGTATTTTGTGATCAAATATGTCACGCACCACAGCTCTCTTTATCTTCAATTTATTGTAGAGATTATTGTCTTGTACAAAAAAATCAACTTTTAAGCCCGTGTCGGGATGGATAAAATTAAATTCTCCATGATACATCAATGCTTCGCGGATCATATCTTCATCAGCATGCACGTCTTTATCTATGGCAAGAAGTTTTTTTACCAAGGGCTTTATATTCTTATCCGCTATTTCCACAATAATATCAATATCTGCAGTATACCTTGGTTTACCCCAAATTGTTACCGCAAAACCGCCCGTAATCGCATAGGGAATTTCCAAGTCCTTCAAAATTTCACTTATGATTACCAAAAGTTCGTCGGGATTCATCAGATAAAATGGTTTTAGAATTTTTTAAAGCATTAGCCAACACAAAAAACTGGCTGACAATTTTTATTTTTTTACTGTCAGTCATATCATAATAAATCTTATCCTGTATTTTTTGGGCTAGTTTCGGGGTTAAAATTTGTTTTTTCATGTTAATTTAATCTTAATAAACTTTCTTTTGCCTACCTGGATTACTATTCCGTCTTCTAATGTGACTATTTTTTGCCAATCTTCTTGAACCTGCCCGTTAATTTTTACTGCCCTACCTTCAACTAACCTTTTGGCTTCGTTTTTGCTTGGCGCCAATCCGCTGTCGCACAATAAATCTAGGAACGGGTAACTGGCACGATCAGTTTGAAAAAATTCAATTTCGCTGGGTAACTCTTTATCGCGAAACATTTTATTAAACTCTTCTTCTGCTCTTTGCGCCGCGGGTTCACTGTGGTACATTTTTACGATTTCTTTGGCCAATAACGCTTTTTGATCCCGCGGATTGGGCATTTTTTTAATTTTTTCAATTTCAGATAACGATACACGGGTTACTAAGGTGAAATATTTTGCTATTAATTCATCGGGCAATGACATTGTTTTTCCAAACATTTCGTCCGGGGAATCAAAAAGATTTATGGTATTTTGCCAGCTTGAACTCATCTTCCGGCCGTCCAATCCTTCAATTAAGGGATTAGTCATAACGTCTTGTGGTTCTTGACCATAGTGTTTTTGGATATCTCTGCCTGCCAACAAATTAAAGCGCTGGTCGGTTCCGCCCAGTTCCACATCGGCTTTTGTGGCCACTGAGTCATATCCTTGCATTAAAGGGTACATCATTTCAAGATAAGAAACCCTTTTTCCGGCATTCATTCTTTTGGCAATCACTTCGCGCGTCGAAAACTCGTGGAGTCCAAACACATTAGCCATGTTTGCTATTTCTAAAAACCCCAACTTTTTTAGCCATGTTGAATTATATTTGATTTCACACTTTTTTATGTCTAAAATTTTTGCGGCCTGCCCGACATACGTTTTCATATTTTCTTTGATGGTTTTTTGGTCAAGCATCGGCCGCTCACTTTCTTTGTCTGATGTATCGCCGATAATTCCGGTAAAGTCCCCAATAATCAAAACCACCTTATGTCCAAGATTTTGAAAATCACGCAGTTTAAGTAATGGAATAGCCCGGCCGATGTGAATATTGGGACTCGTGGGGTCAATGCCAAGCTTAATTCGTAATACCTTCCCCGAAAGCAGTTTCTTTTCCAAATGCTGCCGGTCAATTACCTCTTCCACTCCCCTGCTTAGGGTTTCCTCAATTTTTTGCAGATCGCTATTTATCATGGTTTCATTATACTTCTTTAGATAAAAATGAAAACGGTTGACGTCTAATTTTTTTATGATAATATACGAAATAAGATCACCAACTTTTTAGCTCTTTTTAAATACAAGGAGAAACACCGTGGAAATCGGGTTTGATTTTGATGACACATTGGTGGACTTGTGTGGCCCATTGCTCAAATTCTGGAACAAGTCCCTTGGAAAAGAATTTTCAAAAGAAAATTTTATTACTCATCGGCATGATGAAATCCTGCAGATTAGCAAAGAAAAGGTCATTTCCGGTTTTCTTGATTTTGATCGAACGCCCGAAGCTCAAAATCTTCCGGTTATCGCTGGAGCTCGGGAATTCCTCGTTTTACTTAAAGAGCTGGGCCACAAAGTCATTATCATTACCAGCCGTCCTGAGCAAATTGCCCCACAAACTTGGAAGATGGTGAATTGCTATTTTCCAGAACTGGTTGCTGATATGCACTTTTGCACCAGTATTGGCGTTGAGGGCGAGATTGTATCAAAGGCCCAGATATGCCTAAGTAGGAATATTAGGATCATGTTTGAAGATCGCGCCGATCATGCCAAAAAATGTACAAACAAAGGAATTCATGTGGGACTGTTTCACCAGCCATGGAACTGGCACGAAACATTTCCCGACACAGAGAATCTTGTGACCCGGGTGCTGGCATGGGATCATGCAACGCCCAGGGAATTGGTTGATCGGGTAAATTAGTCAACCCCCCAAGCCAGTTGCAGGTTTTTCTCTTCAAGCCCCTTGCTGTAAAAAACGGGGGGTTTTTCTTTAAAACTTTTCCGCTAATCTATAAACATCCCCGGCGCCCATGATGATAAGCACTTCCCCGCTTTTAATGTGTTCCTTTACGAATGTTTCTGCGGCAGTCAATGACATATATTGTACATTTTTCTTTGCTATCTTTTTGACTAATTTTTCCGAATTTACACTTTGGTTAATGTTTTTTTCCTCTCTGCCAGCCACATCGTAAATATCGGTGATGATAATATTATTAATTGGCACTTTTTTAAACAGTTTCACAAAATCGTTGAATAAGTAATAGGTGCGCTGGTATTGGTGCGGCTGGAAAATGCACCAGATTTTTTGGCGGGGATATTTTTCCCTCGCGGCTTTCAATGTTGCCAATACTTCTGCTGGATGGTGGCCATAATCGGAAACAATAGTAATTTTTCGTTTTCCGCGTGAATCCGCGTTTTTATCCGCGTGAATCCGCGTAAAACTGCCAAGCACTGCAGTTTTGATTTCGAAACGGCGCCAAGTTCCTTTAAATTTTGATAGCGCTTTAAAAGTAATTTCATCCTTAATTCCAAAAATTCTTGCTATTGCCAGCACCGCTAGGGCATTGGAAACATTGTGTTGGCCCGGAATTTGCAGGATTTTTTTCAGTTTACTTGCTTCTTTTTGCTGGATTGAAAATTGCTTGATTGAAAACCCTTCGCCGTCATTGCGAGGAGTCCGCAGACGACGCGGCAATCTCGTGTTAGATTGCTTCCCGCCACGCTTCGCTCGCGGTCGCAATGACGAGAAAGAATGAGAAATTTTTACGAGGTTTTTATCATCGCCATTAATTACCAAAACTCCATCGGTAGGTAATTTTTTAGCGAAGTCACGGAAGGCCTTTTTAACATTGGCAAACGTCTTAAAATAGTCTAAGTGTTCTTTGTCAACGTTGGTAATGACCGCAATTTTAGGAAAATAATTAGCAAATGAAGCATCGTATTCACAGGCCTCAATGACCAGAAAATTAGTTGTTCCCATTCTAAAGTTACTCCCTTCGGCTTCATTTAAGGCAGGATTGCCAAATTCTTTTAACTTGGTGCCAACGATAACCGTCGGGTCCAGCCCCGCTTCTATTAATACTAGGGCAATCATGGCCGTGGTGGTGCTTTTGCCATGGCTTCCTGAAATAGCAATAGTGGCGTATTGGCGCGTAAGCTCCCCTAGGGCCTCCGGGTATGATTTTAAAACAATACCTAGTTTTTTGGCTTCTGCAAATTCTTCGTTGTCTGGCTTAACAGCAGGGCTATAAATGACCATATTAATGCCGAGGGTAATATGCCCTGCTTTATTCCCCATTAAAATGTTCACCCCCTTTTTTTGCAGAAAATTGGTAATTTCCGATTGCGTCAAATCCGACCCAGAAATTTGGTGCCCTTTTTTTAAATAATACTGCGCCAAGGCGGAAACCCCGATGCCGCCAATGCCGATGAAATGTATTTTCATATTTTACCTGTGATCATAACACCATTTAATGATTTTTGTATGCGCACTGCCTTGATAAATATCTTTTAATACATCCTTTGCCGAATCAATAAAGGGCATATTAACTTCCTTGGATTCTCTTTTTTTATGTATTTTTTGTGCTAATGCTAATCTGGTATCGTATAATTGAGTAAGATTACATTTTATAGTGCAATAACCAAGTTTTAACTTCTTTAATCCACGTTTCTTCAAATCCTTATATGCTAATTCCGTAACAAAACTAAAAAATCCCATGTCGTAAGGAAGCCCTGTTATAACGTCAATAGATCTTGCAAAAACTACACTTGATAAATAATTTTTATGAATAAAAAAATGAATGGCTATATTGCACGGTATATCTTTACTTGCATTTGTCTTATTTTTGACTGAATCAATATTTATTACAGCTCTTCTTGATTGAGGTTCTTTTAGGAGAGAATTTATCACCGATTCATATTGGGAAATTCCATCACCAGTTTTTTGATAAAACACATAGTACCCATAATTCGAATTAATACGCCCTTTTGCGTCGGTAAATTCTAACCAAACCTTTGCCAAATCTCCCATTCCTTTTATATTAAGTGACCCCTTAAAATACATTAATAGTTCTCGGCTTAAATAAGTTACTGATGCGGGTGCGCGCAACCAATGAATCCGATTTTTTGGATTAACAAGAACATAATTAACATTATACGCTTGTAGTCCAGTCAACCCTCGTGCACTGATTCTTTCGCCTTTGTTTTTTATGTGGGTTAACCCCCTTATTACTAGTTTATCAACCGAATCACCAATAATATCAAACGTTTGCCCTGAAAAAATTAGTTTTTTCATGTCAATTTAAAAATAAGTAGATGAAACATGACAGTGTTTTTAAAATGCAGATATTTTGGGTTTACCTCTAAAACTTCCTGCGATGGTTTTACTTTGATATGTTTTTCTAATGTGAAACCAGTTTGTTTAGCACACTTTGTAAAATAAGAAATTGATCGAAAAATATCGTGTATCACACCTTGCGGTCTCCGGACTTTTACCACCACAGTATCTTTATCAATGTTTTTTACTGTCAATTTATAATCAAGGCGAGGTGTTGTGAAATATTTGCTATCTCCAACAACAATGTATAATTTTCCATTCTTTTTCATCATAGCAGCGATTTTAGAAAATGCCGATGTTACATCGTGTATATGTTCAAAAACCATGATTGATATTGCAATATGAAACTTTTCTTTTGGTTTGAAATTGTCCAATGTTCCGTGAAAAACAGAGATATTCGGGAAAGCTTTTTTTGAAATTTTTATACTTCTTAAGGATGGTTCTACTCCTTTAATAGAACCAGTGCCAAGATTTTTTAATAGTCCAAGAAGCCATCCTGTCCCACTACCAATATCAACAATGTTTTTTTGGGATATATTTTTTAGGTTTTTCGAAATAATTTTCCCGAAAAACTGAGGATTAAAACTATTTAATCCTTTTTCATAAGAGTCGTACTGATAAGGATTTATTGCTTTTTCAATAAATTCATTCATATTATTGGAATTGGTGTGATTCGATTACCGTATATCGTGGTCCTTGTTTTGTTAATTCACTCTCCATCACTTCAATAGATTCCACCGGAAACGTCATATCAATTATTTCGTTTACTTCCGGTCGTTCTTCCAGTTCAATCTGCCGCCATTGCCATTCGTTAATTCTAGCCAAGGTAATGTGGGGCGTAAACGTATTTTTATCGGGTTTTAAGTTTACTATTTCTGAAATTTCGTTTTCTAGTTCCTCTTTTAATGTGTGCATCGGTTCTGATTTTTCTCCTCCCGCCCAAATGTATCTTGGCGGAATTTTCTCCTCCGGCCCATAGGCAATTTTATTTAAATCAATGTTAAATCCTTCTTGGTTTTCTGCAACTTTTTTTGTGGCCAAGCAAACTTGGCCCAGCTCTACATCGGTGATATCTCCCAAAAACACCACGGTAATATGGAGATTTTCTTGCGGTGTCCACTTGGCAGGCACGTCAGCCCATTTTTTTTCAAACGATATGAGCCGCTTTTTATACTCTTGGGGCAGATTAATGGCAATGAAAATTCGGCGTCGCTTTTGCATAACCTATTTTTATCACATCTTTAACCAAATTTCACTGTTGACATATTTAAATATAAATGATAATAATATTCCTGTGTTCCTGTTCTGGCCACGGTGTAGTGGCATCCCAAAAGGAGGATTTGCTATGGCAGTCATGATCGTTTCTCTTCACAATGATGGTCCCAACCCCGACGACCGGCCACTGGAGGTCTACGGCCGTCTCGTCTGTTACGTCCAAGTGCCGGATGGCCCTGATGCCATGCAGCGCGCTTGCATGCGCCTGGGCGGCACCATGGAAAAACTGGGCACCTTGATGCATCCGGTCCTCGGCCGGTTGGACATCAACTACCCAGAAGCGCTGGAAGTAGCGCGATCCAGCGAGGATCTGGAACTCCTGGTACGCCGGGGTAACTAGATCCAGCCCGCCCCGTAGCCACAATTAAGTTTGTGGCTACGGGTTTTTTATTTATTAGCCCTGTTCAGAAACGGTTCTCTATCGTCATTGCGAGCGAGCGGCCGGAGATGGGACGAATTTTTTGCGACAAATTACACCTCGCATCTGGTCAGTCGCGAGCACGGCAATCTCGTTATTTGACGGAGATTGCTTCGGGCCTTAAGGCCCTCGCAATGACGGGGTGTGAGGGGTTACGTTTTATTTATTTGACCCACAAAAAAATTTATGCCATATTAATAGCCGAGTCGCCCCTTAACAATTCAGGAGGTTATCATGACCGAAAAACGCAGGTGCGAAATTGCCAATGCGGTATTTCAGTGGAATAAAAAATACGATGACGAATTGCTTATTTTTTTAAGCATTGAAATTGATCCGGACAATTCCGGCCTTTCCATGTTGGGTATTAGGGGAAACCATGAGGCGTTGTGTCGAGTGGCAGAGGAAATTAATGTGGATTTAGTAGAACTTATTGAATGGGCAACAATCATGCTATAGGACATGATTAATAATTCGACCAAAGAAACCTGGCAGTAAATACGCGCCTTGCACGTGGAGACAATTCACAACTTGTCTCCTTTTTTGTTACAGAAAAAGTGCTAATATGAAATTGTGAATATAGAAATTGCCAAAATATTTAACGATATGGCCGGATTGTTGGAAATTAAGGGCGACTCGGCGTTTCGGATTAATGCTTACCGGAAATCGGCTCGGATTTTGGAGTTACTAAAAGAAGATATTGAATTGATATATAATCAAAAAGGCATTCAAGGTATTCGTGAAGTTGGAATTGGCGAAAAAAATGCCAAAAAAATTGAGGAATATATTAAAAGCGCCAGCCGCCCGCAGGCGGCTGGCGTCGGGCGAATTAAAGATTTTGAAAAACTTCAAAGCGAAACGGCGATCCGCCAAATTATCACTCATTTTTTCCAAAGCAAGGGCTTGGGGTTGCAAGAATTAAAAGAAAATGCTAAAAAAAGGAAAATAATCTACTCGAGGTATACCTTGCCCGCCAAACAACTTTTGGAACTAGCCGGAAGTATTAATGCTTCTAAACAGGCCATTGATAAGGTGGCCGCTTGGGCGCAAAGCCGCCAACTGGATTACACCATTGAAACGGTATTTAAAAAGTGGTTAGAACTTGACCGATTAAAGCCCAAGGAAAAAGTTAAAAAGCCGTTTTACCTGGGCGATCCGATGATATTTAACGAGCAACGCAAAAAATGGTTTGTCATTGTAAACGGCCAGTGGCTGGAATACGCGGGTAAAGAAAAAGATATAGAGTGGAAAATCATTCAATAAATTATCAATTTTCAATTATCAATTATCAATCAAATTTTAAATTATCAAATTATCAATTACGAATAGACGTTATTGAAAATTCACTTAATTGATAATTTATTGAAAATTGATAATTGAAAATTGAAAATTCGTTATCATGTTAACACACACCGACTTAAAAAAAGGCACTCAATTTATTTATGAAGGTCAGCCATGGGAAGTGGTTGATGCTCTTTTGGTTAAAATGGCCCAGCGCCGCCCCGTGGTGCAAACCAAAATGAAAAACTTGCTTGATGGCAGGTTTCAGGAAAAAAACTTCCAACAGGGCGATGTATTCAATGAGGCCGATTTGCAAAAAATAAACATTAAGTTTTTGTATGCCAATAAAGGCCAATACTTTTTTTGTGAAGAAAACGACCCATCAAAACGCTTTTCATTTACCGAGGAGCAAATTGGTAAAAAGGGTAAGTTTTTTAAACCAAATTCCTTGGTAGAAGGTATTGTGTTTAACGAAAAAATCATCAACGTCATTGCTCCCATCAAGGTGCAATTAAAAGTAAAAGAAGCAGCACCAGGAGTTAAAGGTGACCGTGCTCAGGGAGGCACTAAAGAAGCGGTATTGGAATCCGGAGCCGTCATCCAAGTGCCATTATTCATTGAAGAAGGTGATGTGATTGAAGTAAATACTGAATTGGAAGAATACGTTAAAAGAGCGAGTGAGTAGTTTGTAGTGAGTAGAAAAAAGCCGCGGGCTGTTGCCCGCGGCTTTTATTTGCAATAATTCACAGAATAATTATCCCCTAAACATTTTTAAAATCTGCCGAATCGCAAACGAGCCACCGGCTAAGGAAGCTATGGATGCCTGCAGCAAGTTAGTCAGATCGAGGGCGGTACTTGATGTAGTTGCGGTGGGGGTTGGTAGAGGGCTTGGTGCCTCCGGATCAAAATCGTCAGGATCCACATACAAACTTCCGTCGGCGGCAATGAGATCTTCTGAATTATTGGCGCCAAAAAAGTCTACAAATTCGGTTTCAGGCGATATGGCACCGGCATTCGTAGAAGTTTTTACAAACTTTTTTATATTCGTAACAAGACAGATAATTGGTTTCCCTTCTTCTATAACAAACCTCGGTCCAGGAAAGAACACACCTGATTGTGTGCACTTTATTGTGGGCGGATACCAACCATCTATGGGATTTTCCGAAATACTATAGGTGCCCGGGTCTAGAGGCACATCAACGCCCTCCCCACCATGCCTAGGACCAACGTCAACAGATACGGTTTTGGGCTTGGTATTTTTCCCCTTAATAACAAATTCAAACGTGGTCTTTCCATTATCCCCGATTGCTATTTTTATTATTCTAAGTCCTTGGGAAAGTTCCGGGGGAGAACTAATATCTGATTTTACGTCAACAAAAACACAAGTAGCTATCTGCCCCTCATTTATAACCACCCCTGTCGATTTTAAACGTTCCCCGCGTTGGTTTACGCACGATACTATGGGGTTGGGTTTCCAACCCTTGACGGGCTTTTCCGAAACACTATAGACGCCCGGTTTTAGAGGCACATTTACATCATCCCAGCCGTATTGGGAATCAACTGTAATAGGTGGTTCTTTCGTTCCATAAGTATCCTTGGGGTCAATAAGATAATCCGCTTTAACAACAAATTCAAACGTGGTCTTTCCATTATCCCCGATTGCTATTTTTATTATTCTAAGTCCCTGGGTAAACTTATCTGTATCAGCAGCTTTCGTTACCGTGGTATTGGGCGCAAACAGTAAAACAAGAGCCGCCATTAAAAGGGTTCCACTTAAAAAAATATGTTTCATGAAAAAATTTTAATAATATTACTTAATAATACCCTCCCCTAATTGTATGTCAAAATTAAATCTGTGGATAAGTTTTTAAATTCGTCATTAAACGACGACGGGGATTGCCACGCCTGGCCAGACGCGAGGCGTAATTTGTCGCAACAAATTCGCCCCGTCTCCGGGCTCGCAATGACGCCTGGGGTATGGTGGTTGGTTGGAAGCCAGTGAGCAGTTACTTTTTATTCGACGGTCACCGACTTTGCCAAGTTCCGTGGTTTATCAACATTTAGCCCTTTAAGGTCGGCAATGTGGTAGGCCAACAACTGCAAAGGAATTACATTTAATAAAGGAGATAGTATGTCTAAAGTTTTTGGAACTTTTATTACATGATTAGTAAGCGCCGCAATATATGGTTCGTTTTCGTTGATAATGGCAATAACAGTACCGCCGCGGGCCTTAATTTCCTGCATATTACTGATAATTTTTTGATAGGTGTCGTCTTTTGGAGCAATAAAAACTACCGGCATGTGCTCATCTATCAAAGCAATGGGGCCGTGTTTCATTTCGGCCGCCGGATACCCCTCGGCATGAATATAAGAAATTTCTTTTAATTTTAAAGCTCCCTCCAGCGCCACCGGAAAATTCAACCCTCGGCCTAAGTATAAAAAGTTTTTACTGGCCTTGAATTTTTGGGCCAAGATCCGTATATTTTTTGATTCTTTTAGGATTTCCTCAATTTTTGCAGGGATTTTCTTCAATTCTTCTAAGATTTTTTTATCTAAAACGCCTTTTTGTTGTTGTAAATATAAGGCAAAAAGTAATAGAGCGGTTACCTGGCAAGTAAATGCTTTGGTGCTGGCCACACCAATTTCCGGTCCCGCATGCAGGTAAATACCAAAATCGACTTCGCGGGCCACCGTAGAACCCACTACATTTACCACCCCTAGCGTTTTAGCTCCTTTTTGTTTTGCCTCTTTTAAAGCTGCCAGCGTATCGGCGGTTTCGCCTGATTGCGAAATGGCCACCACTAAATCCCCCTTTTTTATAATGGGGTTTCTATACCTAAATTCCGATGCGTAATCTACCTCTACCTGAATACCAATAATTTTTTCAATTAAATATTTTCCGATTAGTGCCGAATGCCAGCTGGTACCGCAGGCCGTAATAATAATTCTTTTTACCTTTTTAACATCAACGTCAATGCTAAGTTTTATCCTCCCGTCGCCAATCCTGCCCCGCAAAGTGTTTTCTATGGCCAAGGGCTGCTCAAATATTTCTTTTGCCATAAAATGCTTAAAGCCCCTTTTTTCAATTTGCTGGACCGTCATTTCCATATCATGAATTTTCTTTTCGACCACCTTCCCATTAACGTTTTTTACCACGTAATTATTGCTGCTTATTATTGCCATTTCACTGTCATTAAGATACACCACTTTTTTAGTATGCCCTGCAATAGCCGACGCATCAGAAGCGATAATAATTTCTTGGCTACCAATGCCAAGAAGCAATGGGGAGCCCTTTTTGGCCGCAATAATCTCCTGGCTGGTTTTATCAATAACTAACAAGCCAAAGGTACCCTCTACCAGCTTTAATGCCATGGCGACAGCGCTTTCCAAATTTTTTCCTTTGAATTTTTCAATCAAATGGGCCAAAACCTCGGTATCCGTTTCTGAAAAAAATCGATGGCCCTCTTTTTTGAGCATTTCCTTTAATGCTCCGTAATTTTCAATAATGCCGTTATGGACAATGGCAATGGCGCCCTTGCAATCAAGGTGTGGGTGGGCATTGGCTTCATTGGGCGCGCCGTGCGTTGCCCAGCGGGTATGAGCAATTCCCATATGCCCTGTTATTTTTAATGACTTACTAGCGTTTTCCAGTTCTTTTACTTTGCCTTTTCTTTTTACAACCGATAATTTTCCGTCATGTTGTATGCAAAAACCGGCGCTGTCATAGCCCCGATATTCCAGTTTTTTAAGTCCGTTAATTAAAAAAGGCAATGCCTCTTTGTTGCCAATATATCCGACGATACCGCACATCTTTTGGAATTATTCTAATTTCTAATTAACCTAATTATTCTAATCAATCCCCAAAAAAGCGAATGCCTAATGTCTAAAACGTTTTAGGGGTTAGACATTTTGTCATTGGGATTTGATTAGGTCAATTAGAGTAATTAGGTTAATTAGAAATTAATTCTTTCTTTGTTTTTACGAATGCCTTCACTGCTTTGTCTAAATCCTTCCTCGTATGTTCCGCGCTAATTTGCACCCTAATCCTTGCTTTACCTTCAGGAACTACCGGATAGGCAAAAGCAACCACGTAAATTTCTTCTTTGAAAAGTTCGGCAGCCATATTTTTGGCGATTTTGGCATCGCCCAGCATAATGGGCACAATGGGGTGTTCTTGCGGTGAAATTTGAAACCCCGCTTCTTGCATTTTCTTTCTAAAATACCGCGTATTTTCCCAAAGTTGTTTTCGTGGGGCGGAATTTTTTATAATCTGGCCGATGACAAATGAGTTTACCCCTGCAATGACCGGCGGCAATGAATTTGAAAAAATATAGTTGCGCGATCGTTGGCGCAAAAATTCAATATTTTCTTTAGTAGAAACAATAAAGCCACCCGATGCGCCGCCAAGCGCCTTGCCAAAAGTCGAAGTAATAAAATCCACACGTTGGCCTACGCCACTAAATTCATGGGTTCCCCGTCCGGTTTTTCCCATAAATCCGGTGGCGTGACTGTCATCCATGACTACCAGTGCATCATATTTTTCTGCCAAATCGCAAATTTCTTTCATAGGCGCAATATCACCTTCCATGGAAAAGACGCCATCGGTGACAATTAACCGAAGACGCTTTTTTTGAGCGGCCTTTAATTTTTCTTCTAAGTCCCTCATGTCAGCGTGGTTGTAAATGAAACGCTCTGCCTTGGTTAGCCGCACCCCGTCAATTAAACTGGCGTGGTTTAATTGGTCGGAAATGATGGCGTCTTGATCGGTGGCAATGGCTTGGAATAAGGCAAGGTTCGCATCGTAGCACGAGCCGTATAATATGGCATCCTGATAACCCATAAACCGAGCCACTTTTCTTTCTAATTCCTTGTGAATTTCCTGGGTACCGCAAATAAACCGTACGGAAGATAATCCAAAGCCCCATTTTTCCAGTGCCCTTTTTCCCGCCTGAATTAATTTTTTATCCCCCGCCAGGCCCAAATAATTATTAGAACAAAAATTTAAATATGACTTGGCACCCACTTTTATTTTTCTTCCCTGTTTTGAACCCAAAATTCGCTCTTCTTTAAAAAGTCCTTTTTCTTTGATTGATTCAAGTTCGTTTTCTATGATTTTTTTGAATTGCGGATTCATATATTGACAGATATATTATAAAATGTTAAATTAAATTATGGGGTAAATTGATCGTAATCTGCGGGATATTACCCTATGCTCTTTCAGGAGAATAGCACATGAGATGCATTATTTGTCAGAAGAGAGTTTCCGAATCAGAGGATTGCTGCAAACAATGCCAAGAGAGTTACAGGCCGGAAGAAATCAACAATGTGAGAGTAGCAAAGGCCGAAGCGGATGTATGGAGGACCCTGGTAAAAGAAACTCTGGAAGCCGAGAAAAAGGCGATTGAAGAAGAGCGATGGCGAATCCGGTCACTGTGGAATAAATTAATGTAAAGAGCGTCAACTCTCAAACTGACAACACTTGAGCCCATGACTAATAATCGATGGGCTTTTTATTAATTTTTGAGCTACATTTTAAAAATAATCTTCGGATGCTCGTTCATCGCTTTTTCAAAACTATCATTGTTGTAATCGGAAAATGGTAAAATGGTTCCCTTGCCTTCTTTTAAAATAACCTTCCAGATTTTATCTTGCACTCCATTTGAAGAATCTGATAATATACTATCGGTAGTTTGCCATGTTTCAAAAATGTGGCGACCGATGATACCGTGAAGCGTTAATCCTTTTGTAATTACACGGGAAAATTTAGGGATCGTAAAGTCACCATCTTTTAAGCCAAACAAAATAACCTGTCCCCCTCGCCGGGCGCTTTCTAAGGCATTGTTTACCGACGAATTGGGTCCCGCCATTTCCATGGCAACATCAACCCCCCTGCCACCGGTCAATTCCATAATATGAGCCACGACATCAACATTATATCCACTTACCAATTCGCGCGAATGGGTAAGTGAAATTACTTGGTGGGCGCCAAGTTCGTGGGCCATGGCTAGATTTTTTTCATTCATATCAACGGCAATAATTTGCGCCGCGCCGAAGTGTTTTAGTAATGCGATAGAAAATAGGCCAATGGCTCCACAGCCAAAAACGGCAACCGTTTTTCCGCGGACATCGGTTTTGGTAGTGGCGTGCACCGCGTTTCCTAGTGGATCATACATAGCCGCAATTTCCGGGCGAACCTTAGCGACATCTACTGGCCATAAATTTTTAGCGGGAATTTTTATATAGGGTGCAAAAATGCCATTGATAGAAATACCCAGAATTTGTTCATTGGAACACACGTTATTTTCGCCTATTTTACACTGGTAACAATTGCCACAGGTCACATGCGAGTCCCCCGAAACCGTCATTCCTTTAGAAATATTGTATAAATGCGAAACCATGCTTCCCTGCCAAACTACTTCTCCTAAAAATTCGTGGCCCAAAATTCGGGTGGTTTGCCCTTGTTTTTCTAGCGAGCTATGGATTAAATCGCGAAAAGCCGCTCGGTAAAAAATTCCCCGGTCCGTGCCGCAAACTCCGGCGTAATTAATTTTTAAAATCACGTGAGTCGCGTCTTCTGGATTTTTCTTCTCGTCCAATATCGGCATCTCAATTTGTCGCATAATAAAACCCTCGGATGTTTCCCATCCGTCTTCTTTAATATCAAACGTTAATGCCGGACTTTTATTTTCCATATCAATTGATGATAATTCGTTAGACCTGTTGCGAAATATGCAAAGCATATATCATCGCTCGTTTTGTAAAAGAGAAATGCGTTCCTCTTTTACCTCTCTTGCTCAGATATAAGAATTTACGCTGCAATTTGTAATTTTGAGCCCAAAAATCATAAAAACTCGTCGGCTTACCCTTTAGGTAAACCTCCTCATTTTTTTGATTTTTTGGCTCAAAATTCCTTTATTTCGCTTACCAATCTTATTTCGCAACAGGTCTATTGATTTGTATTAACTTTTTTCAAGCAATAAATCCAACACCCAACAGCCGCGGACATGCGGGCCGGCCCCGCGACAGTGGTTTAAAATATCTTCGTTTGTACAACCGGCGTCTTCCAGGGCATCGGCAAGAATTGGTAGTTCGTCAAATCTTTTTGCGTCGTAAATAGCTTGGGCTAGCTTACTAATACCACCGTCATTCCAGGCAAGCCATTCGGATTCGATTTTAGGTTTTTTTTCGGGATTGATAAATGGATTATGGAATATTTCATGCAACAAAGAAGATTGGACTTTAAGCTGCTCTTTAGCTCTTTCTGGGGGATTTAACCAATTATTAACTGGTTGATCATTAGCTTCGCTGTAGGCGCTGGAAGAAGAATATATTACTGAATTAGAAAATTCAAGGTAAAGTTGGGTTGGATTATTATTATGTTCACTTTCTGCAGAGGCCATCGCAGCATTAGCAACACAAAGTGCCCCAAAATCAATAACATTAGCTTGATCATTTCGGCGCCGCTCATTTTCAGATTCTCTGGCCACCCTCTCTGCAATTACGCTTGCTTGTTGTAATTTTTTAGAATCTTTATCGTCCACGTATTGCTCAATCATCTCTAATGCTTTTTGACTATCGGGATGCTTGATGAGGTACCCGATTTCTCGACAACATGCAATTGAAAATAATCTTAATTTACGTTCACTGCCAAGATTGGAATTTACTCTTAGAATATCTACCATTCCCAAAGAATTTTCCGATTGCTCCCATTGTTGTTCAAGATGTTTTCTTTTTAATTCCTCTGGTGTTTGAAGGTGTTCTATCGTTGGATCGGGCCGTGAATTTTCTCCATTAGACATATATTTTAAAAATTTTGGAATTA
Organism: Candidatus Staskawiczbacteria bacterium RIFCSPHIGHO2_02_FULL_42_22; assembly: GCA_001820175.1. Classification (GTDB taxonomy): domain Bacteria; phylum Patescibacteriota; class Minisyncoccia; order Minisyncoccales; family Staskawiczbacteraceae; genus VGLO01. The sequence goes on from MHOT01000008.1 coordinate 23,991, forward strand.
CGTGATTGCGTCATTGCGAGCCCTTAAGGAATAAATTACTACGGCCCGCGCCTGCGAATGCGGGCCTCGTAATGACGAAGAGACGCAAACGCGTAAGTCCTAAATTACTGTGAATTAAAATTTATAAATTTTTGTAATAAACTCTTGATTCTTTTTTTTCAAAGCCCAGCTTTTTATACAATGCGTTGGCGGCGATGCGGCGGGGTTCGCAAGTTAAGTATAAATCTTTCATTTTTAGTTTTTTAGCTAAATTAATGGCATACACCATTAGTTTTTCCCCCAGCTTTTGGCCGCGATATTTTTCGTCTACCATTAAATGTTCCACAGACCCTTTATATCCGCTTATTTTGTGCATTTCAATAAGGGTTACTATGCCAACCAAATTCTTGCCATCATAAACTCCTAGCAAATAACTGTTTTTAATCACTTGGGCCAACCATCGGGGGTCAATCCGATACTCTTTGCCGTACCACTGCGATAAGAGCCCATTTATATCACCGAGTATATTTTTGTTAATTTTAGTAATTCTTTTTACGTAAAATTTTTCCATATTCAGATTTTAAATATTTCATTAGACCTGTCCCTAAATAACTTTACTAGCGAAAATTTCAGATTTCGAGTCAGAAATTCGATAACATGGTGAGGCCTGCCTAGAGGGCCCGCCGAAACAGGTTAGCGAATTTATGGCCGAAATGTGGAATTTGCAGCAGAAAAGTTATTTAGGGACAGGTCTACTATTCACTCTGATTATTTGGCCACTGGTGGCGGGGCTAAAGGCGGCGGCGTCTGTACAAACGATCGCTTGACGATTTCTTCTTCTACAATAGCCCGGGCTTTGCTGTATTTTAATTTGGATATTTTTTTAATAGGTTCTACGATTTTTGGATTCCCCTTTTGCGGCGGAAATGTTTGCATTTTAAAGGGAGTCGATGTTTTATTATTAATCATCATTTTCACGATAAGGTTAAAGTTGTCTAAATTTACCAAGTCAAAGCGGGAAAATCCTGGCTCGAACTGTTTTTCCAAAAATTCGGCATCGGTAGCTCCCACGCGAAACGCTCCGATGGTTCCCACATTGCCAAATACCGAATCGCGGATTTGGTCGGTCAATTGCGGAATATATTGGTGGGCAATGGTTAAATTTAATTTGTATTTACGGGCTTCCGACAAAATGGTGGAAATACTGTCGGTGGTAAAGTTTTGGAACTCGTCAACGTACAGATAAAAGTCCTTTCGATCTTCTTCTTTAATACGCGCGCGTTTCATAGCCGCCATTTGCATTTTTGACACCAAAATTAAACCCAATAAGGAACTATTCACCTCGCCGGTTTGGCCTTTTGATAAATTGGCCAAAAATATTTTCCCTTCGTCCATGACTTTTGACAAATCAAAACCGCTATGTGATTGGCCGATAATATTTCGCATCATTTCGTTTTCAATAAACCGGCCCACTTTTGAAACCACGTAGCCCAGCATGTCAGAGCGTGTATTTCCCGTGGTCTGGGCCCATTCTTTGACCCAAAAGTTTTTCACAATCGGGTCTTGCACTTTAGCTAATCGTTCTTTTAAAAATTCCGGGTCGGTAAACATTTTGGGAATTTCAACCAACGTGCCGGGGTTTTCTTTATCGGCCATCAGGGCCAGCATGGCGTTTCGCATGTAGTGTTCGAACATCGGGCCGATAATTTCGGGCGGAAATAATTTATAAAAAATACTGATCATTTCTTGGACGGCAAAGTCCTTTTGTTCGGGGGTGTCGTATTCCAGCATATTTAAGCCACAGGGACGTTCCAGGTCAAACGGTTCAAAAATAACTACATCGTCAATGCGATTTTTAGGAATGCTGGCCAGGGTTTTTTCAATCAGTTCCCCATGGGGGTCAATAACCGCCACGCCGTGGCCATTGGCAATGTCCTGACGTATCATTTCAGACAAAAATACCGATTTTCCCGTACCGGTTTGCCCAATAACATACAAATGCCTCCGACGGTCTTCAAGGGAACCGAAATATACTTTTTTTTCTTCTTGGCGGAATAGCACTTTTCCGATCAACGTATCACCGGTTTCGGGCAGATCGCCGGGAGGGGCTGCCACGGCGGACTTTGCCGCTTTTATGTAAGGCGTTTCGGTAAAATGAGTTGGAAAATGGTACATACTGGCCAGTTCTTCGATGTTTAAAATGGCCCGTTGTTTTTTATTAAAAATCCTAAAACTGAATTCATAGACGAATTTTTTCATTTGGCTTTTGGAAATAATTTTGGCATCCAATGAATTAATAGCCGAAAGCGAAAACTGGGAAAATGCGCCCACTAAATGGTTTAAAATATCTTCGGCGCGTTCTTTGGTAGGCGCCGATGTTACCAGCCGCACATTGGCTTCAAAAGGCTGCTTTTGGATTTTATTTTGCACAGCGTCGTAGGCCACCTGGTCAAACCCCTGTTCTTTGGGCTTTTGCAGTTCCAGTTCCTTGGCTTTTGCGTCCGGTGATTTTTGTTGCGCATCCTTAGTGATTTCTGAAATGATATTCATGAATATTCCCTGGGTGGCTTCCGATACAGCGCTCCGGGCTTGTTTTCCCTCGCGGATTTTTCCCAGGGCCTTTTCGCCTTTTTTGCGGATATCCAAGCCCTTGAGGGGTCGGATAATGATTTGGATAGCCGCACCTTCATCGGCGGTAATTTTGCTTAAATTATTGGTAATGGTTGAAAGGGGGTCTTTTTCCAATTTTTGGTAGGTTGAAATGGGAAATAAATAATGTTCTTTTAATTTTAAGTAAGCGCCGGCGGTTTGGCCCTGCGGTTCAAAAATAGTGTAGTCATTGGGAATTTTATCAACGATGGCCCGCGGGTAAACACCTTGTACGTATTTTTCGAATGCGGTTTCTAAGTATTTTGGAACGGAAACGTAAAAAGAAATATCACTGCCCCCGGTTTGGGAAGCAATTTCCAGGGCTACGGAAGGCGGCTCGTAAAATAATTTTGGTTTTTTTAAATATAAAAAATTGGCCAACACCTGCTCCATTTGGCTGATGATTACTTTTTCTTCTTTTTTAACGGCGTCTTCTTGTTTTGATTCATTCTTTGGCATCAACACCATAAACAGGACGGTTTCAAGCCCGCCAAAAAAGGAATTCTTATGCGATTGCTCAGAAAGTAGGACAACAAAAAAACCGAGGATCAATAATAGAAGAAGAGCGATGAGGAGAGGGATTAAGAGAGGCATAGTGCTTTTGCTTCGCAAAAGAAATACTAAATTCTAAACTCTAAATTCTAAACACGATTGGAATTTCGACATTTTAAAATTTAGGATTTAGAGTTTAGAATTTAGGATTTCAAAAAGTTTATTTCATAAACTTTTTGTAGTATCCTTCACGGGCGAGCATGTCGTGAAACGTGTCTAAAATGTATGGGTCATTCATGGCTTGGGCAACTTTTACCGAATAAATAACACCTTTTTTCTTCGCCAGAGCTAAGAGGTTTTTTATCTTTTTTTGGTTATCCAGGTCGTTAATTTTATTGGCATGGTTTTTGGTTTGAGCGACCTGAGCGTCATCCAGTTCCATGCTTTCTATTTCTTGGCGGATTTTTTCATTAATATCTTCCTGGGACTGCAATTCTTTTTTACTATCAAAAACCTCGCCATTTTTTATGGTTTCCAATATTTCGTTTTTTTGCGTTTCGGGATATTTTTCGTTTCTTTCTTTGTGATCTTTTTGTTCTTTAACCATATCGTGAATCTTGAATCTTGTATCTGGTAGCTTGAATCGAATGTTGAATTCAGAATTCTTGATTCCGTATTCTATTCCAGCTACAAGATACCAGATTCCATATTCTTAATTATTCGACCACCAAATCAATCAACCCTTCTTCCTTTTTTGCCCCGCCGGCGGGGCTGAAGCTGACCTGTACCTTAAGGCCGGTTGATACTTTTGAAACTTCGTAAATTTTTATGCACGGCGTCGGCTCAAATTCCGGTTTTAATAATTCCTGGCACTGGCTCTGCTCTGTAAGGTATGAATACGCGTAGGCGTAATCGCTGATGCTTACAAAATTCCGGCCATCGGAATCAACGATATTGCCCATATTCCATAACCCCCGCTGGACATTTAATTTTCCCTTATTTTGCGCTCCAATGGTTACTTTAATAAACCGTTCCGTCGTAGTAAGGTCTTCCTGGTAATTGGTATTTGACCGGAGCACGTTGCCAAGGTCCCTGGCATCTTCGAATATAAATTTCACATCCCCCAGAGTTGCTTCGTACACCGGTGGTGGCGGTTCGTTGTTGGCAGTTTCATTTTCACCAGGAGTTTCCGGGGTCTCAGTCCGCGAAGCGTTAATGCGAAGCACGACAAACACCACGATAATCATCACGATTAACACCGCCGCTAAAATTAATAAAATGGTTGAGGCCGCGCCTTTTGATGATGTAGACATGATTGCGAATTTAAAATTTAAAAATCAAAATCCAAAATTATAGTATCGCCGCGCCCGATAATTTTTAATTTTACCTTGAATTACGAAATACTTTCGTAATTCAAGATAACTTATATTTTTGAATTTTGATTTTTAGTTTCGAATTTTGACTTTAGGGCGCTTCCGTAAATAACTTCCCCAAAATTAGGTTCAATGCGCCCTGAATATCAGTACTGTAATTGAGCAAAATCTTGAGCCCTACCT
>MHOT01000009.1 GCA_001820175.1 Candidatus Staskawiczbacteria bacterium RIFCSPHIGHO2_02_FULL_42_22
ATCGTTACGTCGCCCCCTTGGGAAAGCTGAAATCAGGTCATCTTCTTCTTTGCTCCTCCTCAAGGTGGCGCAGAGGCCACTTTTTGTCGTCGTGCATCGAAGCTAACCTGATTTCAACTTTCTACGGGTTCAAAATTATATTAATGAGGCGCTAGTGCAAATTACATGAAACGAGATTGCTTCGTCGCCCTTCGCTTTGACTCAGGGCTCCTCGCAATGACGGTGGATGGGTGTGTGTGGGTGCGAGGGGTTACATTTTGCCCGGCGCCCTGTTGGCGCCACAAAGCGGCATATAATCCTTGATTATTAAGTAACTGGCTATGATTTCCTGTTTCTGATATGGTGGAGCCCTCCAACACATAAATGGCCTCGCACCCCGCCACCGTGGAAAGCCGATGGGCGACCATAAAGGTTATCATGTGAGGCCGTTTTAAAATAATATTTTTAATAGTTTCGGTAAGTGATTTTTCGGTCATCAAATCCAAATTACTGGTGGCCTCATCAAATATGAGGATATTAGGATTTCTTAACAAGGCCCGGGCAATGGCCAAGCGCTGGCGTTCGCCTCCCGATAATTTCAATCCGCCTTCGCCTATTTTTATTTCAAGACCTTTCTCACTTTTTTCAATAAGCGGCCAGAGCGAAGCAAGTTCCAGCGCCTCTTGGCACTCCTCTACGGTGGCATCAGTTTTTACAAACAATAAATTTTCCCGGACAGTTCCGCTAAAAAGCTGGGTTTCTTGAGAAACGTAACCCACTTTGTGCCGTAAAAAATCATAATCAATATCGCCCACCGGCACGCCATTAATAGCAATAGTGCCGCGGGTTGGTTTATATAATCCCAAAATCAATTTTAATATCGTGGTCTTACCGGAACCGGTAGCGCCGATAAAGGCAACGGTCCGGCCCTTTTTAACTTCAAAATTAATATCATGCAACACCGGCGCCCTGCTGCTTTGGTATTGAAAATCAACGTGATCGAACACAATACTGTCGATTGTATTAATTTTTTTCCCGGCAGTCGCCAAAGCCGCTGGTTTTTTGTTGATCGTATGTTTTAGTACTTCAAGGCCGGCCTTTGCCTCTTGGTAGCTGGAAGCCACCGAACCAATTTCCGACAAAGGATTGAACACAAAAAATGAATAAATTTGAAATGCAAAAAATTGGCCCACCGATAGCGTGCCCCGCCAGACCATCCAAAAAAGAAGCAACATCATGGCCGAGCGCAAGGTATTTAAAATGGTATCTTGCACAAACCCCAGGTACCTAATGGTCTTTACTTTTTTTAATTCAAGGTCCAATACCCTCTGATTGCTTTCATTTAAGCGCATGATTTCCCGTTGTTCGAGCCCCAAACTTTTTACCAGTTCAATATTACGCAACGTTTCGGTAGTGGAGCCGGCCAATGAACCCGTTTGACGCACAATTTCTTTTTGGGCCTTTTTAATTTTACGGCTCATGTAAAAACCGACTACTGTCAGTATGGGGATTATTAAAGAATATCCAAAACCGATGTAAGGGCTAATAAAAAATCCGTAACCCACCACTACCACAATTGCCACCGCCAAAGAAAAGGCCATGTTAATTAAAATAACGGTAAAATTTTGGATGTCCAAGCGCGCTTTCTGTAATTTTTCCAACACATCGCCGGATCGCTCGTCTTCAAAAATTTCATAGGGCAGCGACAACACACTAGCAATACTGGCGGCGTATATTCCTGCGCCGATTTTCTGACTGGCGGAACTGACATAATAATTTTGCAGGTGTTTTGAAATACGGGCGGCCAAGGCATTAAGCATCGATAGCAACAAAAGCCCCAGGACGCCGTACAAAAATGCGTTCCAAGAAAAATTGGCATACTTGACGACGTAGTGATCAATCATGTAGCTGAAAATCTGCGGGTCAAGCAAAGAAAATAACTGTTGTAAAAAAACCGTGGCAAAAGCTAGGAAAATGACTTTTTTATATTTTTTAATGTAGGGAAGAATTATTTTTATCATGGTGTAATTGGTTATAAATCTATTGAGGATTGCACTTGAGTATTAATAAGAATCATCGCCTCTATTCCCCTTAAAACACCAATGGTATGGGGAAGAGTAAGGACGGCTACTATCCTATCACGTTCGTAGTCAATATGAAAATATTTTTTATAATCCAGAGCAACTACTTCCATTGAATTTTTTTGAATCAATATAATTCCGGGGTAATCTTTAGGTTTTTGCAATGAAGGTAGGGCGAATATCGCAACTACCTTGCGGTTTTTGGCATCATGCCACGCTTTTTGTAACGTGGTATCAACAGTGGTTTTCTGGACAGAAACAAGAGAAAAAACTCCTTTGGCATCCAGGTAGTTTTCTTCATTTATCAGTCCCCATGAATTCCAGATTCTTCCTGAAAATACGTAAAAAAGTGCGCCCAGAGTTCTTGCCACCGGCCAGAAATTATATTTCCTCTCAAAAAAAACTATCCACATCACACGCAATAAGTAGGTAAATATTTCACCGCCGTATACCCTTGCAATTTTTATCAACAAATTCCGACAATTCAAAACTGCTCTAAAAGAATATCCTACTTCGCCTTCTGGTAATACCTGACCCTCAAATACCAGGTAATCCAAAGGAATAGGAAATGCCATAATATCAAAATCACATTGTTGTGCCTCCAAGGAAAATCGGCCTGACTGCTGGACACCGGAAAACAGGTACGTATGCCGCCGGGGATACAAAATTCCCTGATGGACATGGTGATTTGTTGGCAAACCAACCTTTGCAAACCCTACCGCGATGCATTTTCCGGTTGCCGCATCGCTTTTAATAATACCTACTTCAATGGATACACTGGCAATTCCTATTTGATCAAACGGATTAATAATTGCCGGCGTTATAAATTCCATTTTTTCCATGACAAAAGTATCCCCTTCTTTTAATATTAATGTTTGGGTAAATTCATTTTTTGGGACCTGGAGCCGTGGCGCCTCGTTAATTTTTTTTTCAAAAAAATGGTCGGGATTCGCAATAAATTGATCAGATTGGTAACGGTAAGAATTATAGGGAATATATATAATGTCTCCAGTAGTGGTGGCTCCAGCTAAACCATATTTTCCCAGCGCCAGGGAAGCATTAACCCCGGCCACTCTGCTAAACACATGGCTTTTCATTCTTAATGCCCAGCGGCGATTGCCCGATGGAGTCAGCGCAATAATCAAGGCGTTACTAGTGCCAACGTAGATAATATAGCTTTCCTTTTTTTCCGGGTCGGCTCCAATGACCGGCGAACTCCAAAGAGCGCTTCGAGCATTGCTGACCCATAAAATAGTCCCCTGGACGGCGTTAATGCAATAAACAAATCCATCGCCGGAAGCCGCAAAGAGATTTCCGTCCGGAGCCACCGCTACTGATGCATACATACTCCTTTTGGTTTTAATGCGCCAGAGCAGAGTGCCCGTTTTCCCGTCTAGCGCCACAATACTTCCGTCAAAGGTGGTAATGTACACCGTGCCCATGGCATCAATGGCAGGACTGGCCGCAATAAAATTTGCCAGGCGCCGTTTCCAAACCATGCGGCCGGTATCTTGACGTAGCGCGTACACACACATATCAAACGAGGTAATATACACCAATCCCTGGTTGAATGCGGGCGCCGACCAAATATGAAGACCTGTGGGGAAAACCCAGCGCACCGTGCCGGCGGCATCAAGCGCATATAAACAAAAATCATCGTTGCCTGCATATAACAGGCCATTGGGACCCATGGTAATATTTCCTTCCCACCAATAAATAGTACTTAAACGCGAATAGTTTTTTTCCAATACATTTAATTCCCATATCTTTTTTCCATCAAAAGATAATTTATGTATTGACGCGTCACCCGACGGCACGTATACATTTCCTTGACTATCAATGCATCCGGCCGAATCAATGACTCCGCCGGTCTTAAAATTCCATACCGGCTTGTTTTGCCTCGGATCGATGGCGTAAAATACGTGATCGGCGCTTCCCACTAAAATTCGCTCGCTGCTATCAATGATTGGAGTGGAAAATATTGCGTTGCCGGTGGGATAATACTTTATTAAAGCATCTTGAGGCGACTCAATTTCGTGCATACTACAACCCGTATTGCGCTGATTGCCACGCATACTCGGCCAGGGATGTGATTTTAATATTTGTTCTGACTGATGCATAATTAATCTATCATACAAAAAAATCGCCTATAAAGCGATTATTTGTTTACCTATTTACAAAAATTATTTGACCTTGTATATTCCTGCGTGACCCGGAATGATCCAATCCGATTTTTCAATGACTAATGCCCTGCTTTTGAGTAATTTTTCCGTATCTGTAGCAAATGGGTCCGGCATCGGCCCATCTTTTTTGAAAAACACATCTCCGCAAATGGCAACTACCCCATCAGCGGTGGTCACCAAAAAAGTAAGGCAACTATAATCGTGCCCCGGTGTTTTCACAATGCGAACATCTTTTGAAAATGGCTCGGGCAATGGCAGCCACATCACTCCTTTCCAAATTCCCCAATATTCCACCACATTTGCATTTGGGAACATCCCCACGTTTCTGTAGTGATCGATATGGGAATGGGTAATAGCAACCGTGGTTACCTCATTAACGGTTAACTTTTCTTTAGCCAGGGCATCAATTAATACCTGCTGGTTTTCCATGGTGCCCGGATCCACGACCATAATGATATTTTTATCGCGCACCAAAGAAACGGTAGCACCCACTCTAGCCATGCCATTTGGTTGCTCGATATAAAAACCTTCAATTAATACCTTAACTTCTGCCATGGAATTATGATACCATAAAAAATTTCACCACAATCGCAGCGGATACGAGGCATAGAACATCATCCACGAGCAAGATTGCAAACAGAAGAACTTGGTGAATAATGCCCACTCTCGTCATTGCGAGGAGCACCGATCGCAATCGTGGGCGACGAAGCAATCTAAAGGTGAGGAGATTGCCACGCCGCGCGCCAGTGGGCGCGCGGCTCGCAATGACGAAAGAGAAACTATTATTCACCAAGCTCACAGAAGGTCAGTAGAGCGGCCATGCAACGGGAAGTTGGCCGGTAAAATAATAATCTCCAAATAATACATCGGTAATTCCAGACGCCTCGCTCCCCGGCAGCCAAGACGCCATAACCCCGGGCCATTCATGAATATATTTTTTAATATCCAAGGGCCTGCCTGAAATAATAACCACTATTAATTTTTTGCTTTTTGCTTTTACTTTTTGTATGGTCACCAGGTCTTCCGGACTTAAGCTTGGATTGGCATTATCACCCCAACCCTCCGCGTACGGCTTTTCACCAACCACGGCGATTCCCACATCGGCAAATCTGTCTTTCCCGGAAAAATATCCTTGTTTATTATATTCAACGCTCGTATGTTGAGAAACAGCACTTTTTATTGCTTCTAAAATAGTAGTTCCTGTAAGTCCATAATTGCCATCAATACCCTGCCACTCGGTTGTCCATCCCCCGGCCTGGCGCCCCAAATTATTTGCGCCAGACCCTGCCACAATAATTTTGCTTACCGACTTTGATAATGGCAGTGCCGAATTTTCGTTCTTTAATAACACCTGTGATTTTCGGACCGCCTCCCGGGCCAAAGCGCGATGCGCGGCGCTTCCTATAACAGACAGCCCTTCTTGGGTGGGTTCTGGCCGATCAAATAAACCTGTTTTAAATTTTACAGTTAAAATTCTGCGTACGGCATCATCAAGCCGCTCCTTTGTAATATCGCCATTTCCCAGCGCTTTTTGCATGTTTACCATAAAATCCTTATATTCAAACGGCGTCATTACCATATCAACACCTGCATTAATGGAACTTACCAAGGAATCGTATCTGGTGTAAGAAACCTGATATGCGCCATACCAATCAGAAACCACAAAGCCGGAAAAACCAAGCTCTTTTTTTAGTATATCCGTTAAAAGATAGTGATTACCGGTATTATTAACTCCATTCCAGGTTGCCGTACCCACCATCACAACCTGGGCCCCGCCAGCCACCGCTTCTTGAAATGGGAATAAATGGGTTTGGCGCAAATATTTCTCGCTCAGGGTTATATTTCCTTCTTCTATCTTAAAATTTTTATTGCGGGAAGTTCCATACTCCATGGCGCCTCCACCGATAAAATGTTTGGCAGTGGCAAGCACATTAAAATACTTATTCACGGGAACTTGAGTCCCTTGTAAATACGCCACCCCTAATTTTGCGACATTGGCAGTATTTGACCCAAACGTTTCATAGGTTTTTCCCCAACGTATATCACGGGGCACATCAAGGTTTGGAGAAAAACTCCAGTAAATTCCAGTGGCAGCCATTTCTTGAGCGGTTGCGTCGGCAACGCGTCTTACCAAATTAGAATCTCCCGTTGCGCCCAATGCTATGGCATGAGGAAACACCGTCGCTCCCAGCACATTAGCATGGCCATGAATGGCATCAATTCCGTACAGCAGTGGAATTTTCAGACAGGTATTTTTGGCTGCGATTTGAAAACCGTTGACCATCTGGAGCCACGCCAATGGAGTATCTTCTTTTGGTCCCGCACCTCCCCCGGAAAGCAACGCTCCTAAATTATACTTAGTAATTTCACTAGGATCATGGATGCTATTTTTTTCAATAATCACCATCTGGCCGATTTTTTCCCATTCGGTCAGGCGACCCATTAAGTCATCCACTCTTTCAAAAACAGGTAACATTGAGTCAACATACGGCGCATCGGCTTGATTACATCTTTCCGAAAGAATGTCATTGGCAGGCACCATCACATTATTTTTCACCACCAAAAAACCCACCCCTATTATCAAAAAAACAGACGAAATGGTAAAAAATAATATTTTTTTATTTTTTGTGATATGGGGAAAATACATATAAGTGATATTAAGTTTACCACTGAAAAGTGTTAAAATGAAGGTGAAATCATTTAAAATTA
>MHOT01000010.1 GCA_001820175.1 Candidatus Staskawiczbacteria bacterium RIFCSPHIGHO2_02_FULL_42_22
AACGCCCACCGCCACACCCACAATGCCCCAGATTACCGACGTTCTTGCCGTTGACAACTTCCCCGGTTCCCCATTGGCGGTCAAAAAGAAAAACCCTGCAACAATAAACATGATTATGGCAAAACCAATAAAAACGGGCCAAATGAAATTTAAAATCTTAATAAATACATCCCAAACACTGGTTATCTGGTTGGGCAACCCGGGCGCGGTTGGCGGGGCAGCAATACTTATGGCAGGTAGCGCCAATAAACTCGCCGTTAACGCTGCTTTAATTTTTTTAATGTTCATAAATTTATAAATTTGTTATTAGACCTGTTGCGTATTAAGGATTTGCTGCAAATTGCATATTTTGGCCACAAATTTGCTATAATTTTTCGGCGGGCCTATGGGCAAGCCGAAAAATTCTATCAAATTTCTGGCTCAAAATCTTCAATTTTCGCGACAATCCTTAATACGCAACAGGTCTATTACCTTGAATTAAAAAATATCTTTTAATTATCAACCAATCCCTTTTGAATAATGTACGGGATAGAGAAAGCAATAACGCCCACCGCCACACCCACAATGCCCCAGATTACCGACGTTCTTGCCGTTGACAACTTCCCCGGTTCCCCATTGGCGGTCAAAAAGAAAAACCCTGCAACAATAAACATGATTATGGCAAAACCAATAAAAACGGGCCAAATGAAATTTAAAATCTTAATAAATACATCCCAAACACTGGTTATCTGGTTGGGCAACCCGGGCGCGGTTGGCGGGGCAGCAATACTTATGGCAGGTAGCGCCAATAAACTCGCCGTTAACGCTGCTTTAATTTTTTTAATGTTCATAAATTTATAAATTTGTTATTAGACCTGTTGCGTATTAAGGATTTGCTGCAAATTGCATATTTTGGCCACAAATTTGCTATAATTTTTCGGCGGGCCTATGGGCAAGCCGAAAAATTCTATCAAATTTCTGGCTCAAAATCTTCAATTTTCGCGACAATCCTTAATACGCAACAGGTCTATTACCTTGAATTAAAAAATATCTTTTAATTATCAACCAATCCCTTTTGAATAATGTACGGGATAGAGAAAGCAATAACGCCCACCGCCACACCCACAATGCCCCAGATTACCGACGTTCTTGCCGTTGACAACTTCCCCGGTTCCCCATTGGCGGTCAAAAAGAAAAATCCTGCAACCACAAACATAATGACCGCAAAACCGATAAATACGGGCCAGATGAAGTCCAGTATGGTATTAACAATATCTATAACACCACCTGTTACTTGATTTGGTGTATTGGGTTCCGAAAGAGTCGCTCGTGCCATTATTGGCGCTACCATTAATAATATTAAAGAACCGATCGTAAATAATTTTTTGTTCATATTCGTATAATTAATTATATAACCACTAACAAACCAAGGCGCTTGTTTTTTAATTCAAAAAATAAATGCCTTGATTTTTAATGTTATCGGAGATTAGAGAAATGCTTTGCTTTGTGGCGCCGCGCCTTCGGGCGCGGCGCCACTTGCAATAATTAACCAATATTAAGCGTATTTCTGACGATAAATGGAATAGAGAATGCTAAGATACCCACGACAACTCCGATAATTCCCCACAAGATCGCCTGCCTTGCAGAAGCAACTTTGGTGGCCTCTCCCGCAGCAGTCAAAAACAAGAATCCGGCAACCACAAACATAATAACGGCAAATCCAACGAATATCGGCCAGATGAAGTTTAATACCTTATTGATAATATCCACCACGGCAAGGCCGGGGTTTGGACTTGGCGCAGGTCCAGGGTCAATATCGGCCAGGGTAACCAGAGGCAATGTTAACAATGCTGCTGAAACTATATATGCTATTTTTTTATTCATTCTTAAGACGACTCTCATTACGAATGGCACACTAATTTACTACACCTTGAATTACCAAATGCCCGTTTAAAATGACTTTTCGGGTCTTTTCTCCAAATTTTGGCTGCAAATGCGCTATAATTCTTCGGCAGAGCTCGCTATGCCTCAGAATTCTATCACATTTTCGCTCAAAATTTGGAGAAAATCCCGCGAAAGCATTTGGTAATTCAAGGTACTATTCGTAAACTCGGGTGCTGTCCGTATATTTTAGTCGCGTTCACATTAAATTCATCGACCTTTCAATATGTGCTTATTTCGTCATTGCGAGGAGCTCGCAAGCGACGAAGCAATCTTAGATTGCTTCAGGTTTGTGAACCTTCGCAATGACGCCACGGACTTAAACCCCTACTACCGCTTTTATTACGACAATCAATCCTTTTCCCGCCAATGCAATCCCCAGCCCCACCGCGGCATATATCGCCACCGTCTTGGCCCGTCCGGCTTTTCCAGGGTCTCCCGCCGAAACAATATACATGATGCCGGCAATCAAAAACATTAATCCAGCTAACGCGCCAATCACACTGGTTATATAATCCGCAATTTTATCTATCAAACCAGGCAAATCCTTAACACAATTTTTATCTGCTGGTCCATTCAAACACAGTGGATTAGGAATCTTAATAATTTCCGCCAGCGCAACTTGGGAAAAACTGAACACCACCGCACAGGTAATTAATATAATAAAGAACCGTTGATTCATATTAATATTTCTTAAAAATTAATGCAAAATGACAATCTCTCGCCGTAAATTTTCTCTTTAACGAAAATATTACTTTTTTGGTAGATTTAATATATTTTCAATATAATCAACTCGCATTGGCAATTTGGCCTCATCGTATTTTTCAATAAAACCATCGAGCTTTTTCTCAATTGTATTGAATCTTTCATCTACTTTAGTGAATTTCTCATCTATCTTTGCAAACTTTTCATCAACATGCTCTTGAGCCGCCTGAAAGCTACTATTTATCATCTTGGCTAATTCGGGAATAGTGGTTATTTCTTCTTGATTATTTTTTTGATCCATGGCTTTAACTATTAGACCTATTGCTTTATAAAAACTAAGGCGACGTGGTAGTCCCCTGCTGCAAATTCTTTTTTAAGGGAAAAACCAAGTTCGGCCGCCATGTTCTTGACCTGGCCGGGAATTATAACATCTTCCTTGGAAACCAAAGGACTTTTTTTAAAACAATCGACTACCGCCAATTGACCTCCTGGCACCAATATCCTGGAGGCCTCTTTTATAATACCACATTTATCTTGGGACTGGAATAATACATTGGGGATAACTACCGCATTCAAGGCCTTATCAGGCAACAATGAGCCGCCTTGCGTTTCTGCATCGCCATGGATTACGTACACATTATGTAATGCTTCTTGCCTTAGTTTGCTTTTAAGAGCCGATAATTTTTCTTCCTGGATGTCCATGGCGTATACCCTGCCTTCGGTTAATTTTTTTGCAAGGGCAACCGTAAAATCAGCTGGTCCACAGCCAAATTCTGCCGCAGACATGGTATGTTGCAAATCAAGATAACCGAGAACCTCATTGATGTTGATGAAATCCAGCATTGCGTGAATTTGAAATTTGAAATTTACAATTTGAAATCAAGCCGCGCGCCGCGGCGCGCGGCCGAATGTCTAAATTTTAAATAATTCAAACGACGACGTTTTTTCAAATTTAATCATTTAAATATTTCAAATTGATTTCAAATTTCAAATTCATTCTTTAAGACACGCCCCCGATGCCACTTTATCCCCTTGATCAAGCCGCATAATTCTAACCCCCTGGGTAGCCCTGCCAAGCTGAGAAATTGATTTAGTAGCAGTTCGTATTACCTGTCCTTTCTGAGAAATAACAATTAAGTCCTCATCATCAGCCGAATCATCTAAAATAGATGACAGTATAATAGTGCCGGTTTTACTGGTAATTTTAGCCGTTTTAATTCCTGCGCCACCACGTCCTTGAACCTTATACTGCCCCACCTCGGTCCTCTTTCCATACCCATTTTCCATCACCACCAATAAATATTGCTTTGGGCTTGCCGAAGCTTTAGCAAAGGCGCCTTCTTTGGGATTTGGGATTTGGGGTTTGGGATTTTCCGTTATAACGTCCATCCCAATCACCTCATCCCCTTTCTTTAATCGAATGCCTTTTACACCGGCGGCCGAGCGTCCCATGGGCCTGATATCTTTTTCTTTAAATCGGATGGCAATGCCCTGCCGAGTGACCAGCATAATATCATCCTGACCAGTGGTAGTAACCACCTTTTTTAGCAAGTCGCCCTTTTCCAATTTAATGGCAATGATGCCGCTTTTTCTTACGTTTTCAAATTCATCTAGGGACGTCTTTTTTATCCTGCCATTTTTAGTAACCATGACTAAAAACTTTTCTTTGCGCGCTTCAGAATCTTTTAATTTAGCCATGGGAACCAGTGAAAGCACCTTTTCTTCGTCTGAAACTTCCAAGAAGTTCATTAAGCCCCGGCCTCTGGCCACCCGCGTCCCTTCGGGAATTTCATACACTTGAGTTTGAAACACTTTTCCCGAATCGGTAAAAAAGAGTAAATTATCATGAGTGTTGGCTGTTAAAAAATGTTCTACGATATCGTCTTGCATGGTTTTCATGCCCATAATTCCTTTACCCCCGCGCTTTTGAATTTTATACGTTGCCGGATTAATTCTTTTTATATACCCGCCCGTAGTCAGGGTCACCATAGTTTCTTCCAGGGGTACCAAATCAATTTCGGTAATTTCATTTAATTTTCCCTTAACGACACGGGTTCTGCGGGGATCACCAAACTTTTCTTTCAATGCTTCCAGTTCTTTTTTAATAATTCCCTTCAGTTTTTCGGGACTTTTTAAAATAGCCAATAATTCTTTGATTCTTTCTAAAATGGCCTTTAATTCTTCTTCAATCTTCAATCGCTCAAGACCAGCTAGGGTTTGCAAACGCATTTCCAAAATGGCTACGGATTGCAATTCGGTCAATTTAAACTTCTTCATTAAATTAACCTTCGCCTCTTCTTTATCCTTGGACTTTTTAATGGTTTGAATAACCGCGTCAATGTTATGCAACGCAATCATCAGACCTTCTAAAATATGGGCGCGCGCTTTGCATTTTTCCAGTTCAAACTTAGTGCGACGGGTAATGACTTCCTGGCGGTGCTTGATAAAGTACTTTAATACATCGGAAATCGACAAAATTTCCGGCTGGATGCCGTCAACCAGGGCCAGTAAATTCAAGTGGAACGTCTTTTGTAAATTGGTAAATTTGTACAGGCGATTTAAAATGCGCTGGGGCTGGAAACCCCTTTTTACATCAATAACAATGCGCATGCCTTCGCGGTCGGACAAATCCTTAATATCCTTGATGCCTTCCACTTTTTTTTCGGCCACCAAATTGGCAAATTCTTCCACTAATCCGGATTTTAATACCTGATAGGGAATTTCGGTAATAATAATTTGCTCGGACTCATCTTTTTTGGTCTCAATATCGGCCTTGCCGCGCATAATAATAGAGCCCTTGCCCTGGGAATAAGCCGAAATAATTTCTTTTTGATCGTAAATAATGCCGCCCGTTGGAAAATCGGGACCCTGGATAAATTCAAACAAATCCGGCGTTTCGGCTTTAGGGTGGTCAAGCAAATACACCACCGAATCCACTAATTCGGTTAAGTTATGCGGCGGAATATTGGTAGCCATACCCACGGCAATGCCTAATGAACCGTTAAGTAATAACTGAGGCAAGGGGGAAGGCAAAACGGTTGGCTCGCGTTTTGTCCCATCATAGTTATCCATGAAGTTAACCGTGTCCATGTCAATGTCCGCCATCAATTCTTCACCCAACTTTGATAATTTGGCTTCGGTATATCGCATGCTCGCAGCTGAATCTCCATCAATCGAGTTGTGAACAAATACTCCTGCTGCCAAGGCAAAGTTATGAGTTTTATCTATTGTAAAATCGTACACATCTTCGCTTTCATTTAAAAATTCTTTTCTGATCACTTTATGATTTTTATTCATTTCAAACAATAAAGAATTTTTATTATTCTCAAAGTACTTACTGAAACCCGTCATCCACATAGTAAAACTTTTACCACCAAAAATTTCTACTCTGACCCTTTCGTAGTTTTCTGGATTTATTTCTATACTATTATCTGATAGATACCTGCAAATCCTTAAAAACTTAACTTTTCCTGTTAAATTAGTTATTCTTCGCTTATTACTTGCAACAATTTTACTATGGAATAGTTGCTTATATTCAGGAATTTGCCACAATCTTTTCATTGTCGCCGAAGCGGTCTTGCTGATCTCCTTTATCCTCTCGGGATGATTTTTTAAGAATTCCTTATTCATTCCACTCAAAAACATCTTCATTTTTTCTCGATAACCGGTTTTCTGCCAGTTTCTTACATTTCTTTGGCTCATTCTTTCCGAATAATTTTCCCTGTTTTCTGTATTTGCCCAAAAATGCTTTCTTCCTTGGGCAATTTTCTCTCGATAAACCGCATCTTCTTTATGCCTTTTGGAAGCAACAGTGTAATGCAACTGCCAATGCTCTTTCCAACCAAGCCGAACAATATTTTCAGGACTATTGTTTAGTTTATTAAAATCAATATGGTGTCTAATTCTGCCTTTTGATTTTTGATATACGTTATTTTCTATATTAAATTCATCGGCAAGAACATGGACAAAGCTCCAAACATTTAATTTGGGTTGAAAAATCATCTTGTAACCTCCTAAATTGATATCATCTTTTCTTTCAGATAATTTAAAATACAAAGGCATCAAAGAATCTCCTGGTTCTAAATCTTGAGCTTCTTTATAGCTGCCATCTTTTTGCATAAATTGATGATTCAATGTACATTTTATCTCCTCACCGTTATCTAAAACTACTTTCATTATCTTGGCATTTTCTATGGTTTTTCTTGGATTTAGTATTTTTGCAATTTTAACACGGCCGTTTTTATCAATAGTATAGGTAAAATTATTTTTACCCTGTTTTTGTTCTTCTATTAATTCTCCAAATGATAAATCGCGACCATCAGTAAGTTTTACTTTAGTATCCTTCGTAAAGCAACCAAAATTTCCCTGGCCATGTACAAGCGGGTAACGCAAGTTAAAATCCTGGGCCATTCGCACCAGCGAATCGTAAATGGCTGTATCACCGTGCGGGTGATACTTAGCCATACAGTCGCCGGTAATTGCCGCACACTTACGAAATTTCGCACTAGCACTAAGGCCAAGCTCATTCATGGTATACAAAATCTTCCGGTGAACCGGTTTTAATCCATCGCGGACATCAGGCAGAGCCCGGGCCACAATCACGGACATGGCATAGTCAATGTAGGACTCTTTTAATTCATCAACAATTTCTCGTTTGTTAACCTTGCCGATGGCTTGCAGTTTGTCCCCGCTTGCATCGCTAGGCGAAGCATTGCGGGCAGGTTTTTTTGGTTCTTCTTTTTCAGATTTTTCTTTGGCCATAATTTGTTAATTTGAAGTATTTCTGTCGTCACTACGAGGATCCTGCAAACGACGTGGCAATCTAGATTGCTTCGCTGCGGCTCGCAATGACGTAAATTTAAAGCTAGAAAGTATCGGCTCCAAAAATTGGTTATTATAAAAAGCAAAATCAATTACTATCTTCTCTTTCATAATTCTATAATGCACCTCGCCATATAAACCTTGCTCTCGATACTCGACAAAGTGTGTGCCATTAAATACTGCATCTTTTTCAGAATAAGGATGAAAGGCCACATAGTTTAAGTTTAATACAATATTTACTCCTATATTCTCTGGGTCGCACACCGTAGCATCATTTTCATCTTTACAGTCAATTTTATTTTGTTTATTAAACCGATCTGTTTCAGGAGAAATGAAAACTATGTTTCCTTCAATATTTTCTCGGACAATCCAATCGTTGGGATATTTAAAATAAAACCCATATTCTGTATTGGTATACGTCTTCCAATCTTCGGTCTGCGAATTATTTTCAAATACATCGGTACTTACCTCCGATAAGTTACTCATGGTATTCTTGGCATCAGGTGGAAGACCCAAGCTGGGAAAATTAAGTGCCTGTAGTGATTCCCCCATCTTTGAAAGGTTGATCGTAGTTGCCCCGAGCCACACGTAGCCAAGGGCCAATACCATCGCCATGCCCACAAGCCACATGATGATTAATTTCTGCCGGTGGGATAAACTCCGTAACTTTACTAAAAAATTTGAAATTTTCAATTTGAAATTTGAAATCAATTTGAAATATTAAATTTGAAATGATTCAAAACTCGTCACGTTTTCAAATTCAGACATTTAATCATTGAAATATTGATTTCAAATTTCAAATTTCAAATTGAAAATTACGGTTGCAACACCACAATCTCCATCGCTCCATCCTTTGGCAATGCACCGGCCTTCATGGTGAATTTTTCCTGGGGCACAACCGATGATTTTCCCATTGCCTTCAAAAACTTTTCCACCCCTTCTAGCTGGACTTTTAATTTTGGCAAGCCATAATGCATAGGAATGACAACCTTTGGCTCTATTTGTCCTATCACCTTGGCGGCTTCATGTCCATCAATGGTAAATGTCCCACCCACTGGAATCATCAAAATATCCACCTTACCAATTTTTTCCAATTGTTCGTCGGTTAATTCTTGTTGCCCAAAGTCCCCCAGGTGGCACAGGCGCATATCCTCGGCTTCAATAAGATAGATGGTGTTTTTTCCTCGTTCTTTGCCCTGGACATTGTCATGAAACGAATCAATGCCTTGCACAAATACCCCCTTAACTTCATATTCTCCCGGGTTTTCTATTAAAAATGGAGTCCCCTTAATAGCTTTGGTTTCGTTGTGGTCCGCATGTCCATGGCTTACCAGCAAAATGTCAGCCGAAAAATTCGGCATTTTAAGGCCTATCTCGCCAAAGGGATCAATGACCACATCAGCTGAATGATCTTTTCCGTTTGACAGTGATATATGGAAGCAGGACTGCCCCGCCCAGGTTATTTTCATAGAACATGGAACATGGAACATGGAACAAACGGAACATATTCGTTTGTTATGTGTTCTATGTTATGTGTTATATTCAACCATTTTATCACACCATTTTTTATTATTCAACCATCATACATTTCTATCTATCCACACTTCCATGGTCATCCATCAAAGAAAGACACGGGGGCGATAGAAGAAATACCGCTGAAAATTCCATTTTCCACAAATTTTCACGATCGTGGAAATTTGTGGAAAATAAATTTAAATAAAAAAATCCCGCCGTGATTACACGAGCGGGAATGGATCGGCCTTACTGGCCCCGCGGGGTGCCGATACCCTGTTTTTTTATAATATGCGAAATGAGCGCCGGCGTGGGGAAAAAGACGTTGAACGCCCCTTGACCGTCGTGTTCAGGCACAGCATTGAGCAGGTTCCTGTCCAAAAGCTCACGGATGCCGGTAACCACATAGTCCGGCCCGAACAAGTAAATTCCACTAAAGGGAATGACTTCCGGTTGGTCAAGATCCGACTGACTGAATTTCGGTTTTTCGGCAAACCATCCCCAGATACCGAATGTCAGAACATTCAGCCAGAACCAACGGTCCATCTGATTACCCCAGACGCGCCGACGGCCGGCATGCTTTTCCTTTGAAGCCGAAAATATTTCACAATCTCGCTTCATCATTTCAACCAAAACTCTCCCGCTGACCCCGACCCACTGGTCGAGGTGTTGGGAAAACGAAATGATGCGGGCGGCGGCTTCCTCCTGTTCCGATCGCCCCAGCACACCGGCAATAAAGTAGTGTCCGATACGGATCTGGCGCGGAGTGCAGGGCATTTCTTCTTCTGCTAAATATAGACCGTCTTGAACACAACGCATCGCAGTGTCTCCAAAAGGTACTGATTGGCAAAACGTCTCCACATTACTACATCAATTATTATTTGTCAATGTTGCACGATGCCAAAATTTAAGGTAGTATTTTTGGTATTACTATTAATTAGCCAGCTGGGGAAATTTTAAAAATATTTTCCGCCTGGCTACATATATTTATTATGAAAGAAGCAGTTTCCAAGCAAAAAACGAGCGACTCGGTAATTCCCCCATCTATCGGTTCTATTGTAGAGGGAAAATTAATCGCCCGCGACCGGTCTTCTATTTTTATTGATTTAGGGCCGCAAGGAACCGGCATCATTTTTGGCCGAGAATTTTATGAGGTAAAAGATGCTATTAAAAACCTACAAATTGGCGATATTATCCACGCCAAAATCGTAGAACTGGAAAACGAAGAGGGCTACCGCGAATTATCACTGCAAGATGCCACTAAAGATATTAACTGGCAGAAATTACGCGAAATGAAAGATAATCAGGAAATTATCAAGGTGAAAATCACCGGGGTTAACAAAGGAGGACTGCTTACCAACATCAATAATATTGCGGCTTTCTTGCCGGTATCACAGTTATCTCCAGAAAATTATCCTAGGGTAACCGATGCCGATAAAGCCAAAATATTAAAAGAACTGCAAAAATTTATTGGCAAAACCTTGGAAGTAAAAGTGCTGGATTTGTTGGCTGAAGAAAATAAGCTGATTTTGTCGGAAAAAGCCAAGACCGAACAGGCCATCAAGCAAATGCTCAATAACTACAAAAAGGGAGACGTGGTGGATGGAAAAATTACTGGCATTGCTGATTTTGGAGTGTTTATTCGTTTTCCGCTCGCAGCGGAAAACGCGCAGAACAATGCGGAAATTAACCCTCCTTCGCCAGATGCTTCGGCGGGGCAAGGCGCGGAAAAACGCGGAAAAGACGATAGCATTGAAGGATTAATCCATATTTCTGAATTGGACTGGCAACTAGTTCAAAACCCCTCTGAAATTGTAAAAGTGGGAGAAATAATAAAAGCGCAGATTATTGATATTCACAATAACCAAGTATTTTTGTCGCTTAAATCGCTAAAAGAAAATCCTTGGGAAAAAATTGAAAAAGAGCATAAAAAGGGAGACATAATTAAGGGAAAAGTCATCAGTTTTAGCCCATTTGGCGCGTTTGTGGAAGTGATGCCAAAAATCCGGGGCCTCTGCCACATTTCCGAATTTGCCAGCCAGAAGGAAATGGAGGACTCGCTAAAACCCGGCGAAATGTACGATTTTGAAATTTTGTTGATTGAACCAAAAGAGCACCGAATGAGCTTGAAATTGGTAAAATAAATTTTAAGCCACCCACCAAAAAATCCGCTTCTGCGGATTTTTTGGTATAATGATACATATATGAAAAATATTGTAATTCCAAAGACAAATAACTCATCTCTTATTGCTCAATTAGGATCTTTTTATAATGCTTTTAAAAATATTACATTTGGAGAAAAAGTAATTATTGATGCATCCTCATTGAATTGGGCACATCCTCTTTTAATATTACCTATAAGTGCTTATATTAACGAAACTCGAAGCGAAATCAATACGGATGACTGTAATGGTAATATAAAATCATATTTAGAAATGATAAAATTCCCTAAGGGTGTGAATTCTATATCTTCTTTTCAAAAACAAATACAAAAATATAAGACATATATACCCATAAGCGTCTTACATAAGGAAAGCACTGTTGATAGGGAACGACTAGAATCACTATTTTCTGAAAAAATTTATGAAATTCTCGGGAATATACCAGGAGCCGAAAATGCAGTATTTTACCCAATATCAGAACTCATAACTAATATTTTTGAACATAGTAAAAAGGAACAGGGTTTTATTTTTGGACAATTTTATCCCAGTAAGAAATATTTAGATGTCTGCATCGTTGATTGTGGCAGAGGATTTGCTAAGGCATACAAAGAAGAGCAAAACTTAGAATTATCAGATCAAGAAGCAATAATAGAAGCAATGAAGGGTAATTCTATCAAAAAAGACAAAGAAAGAGGTTATGGTTTAAGAACTTCGAAAAACGTGATATGTAAGGCATTAAAGGGTGGAGGATTTATTCTTATTTCCGGTTCTTCTGCCCTTGTTTCTACAGAACAAGGGGAAAGATTAGTCTATTTAAAAGATTTCTATTGGCAAGGGACTATTATCGCCTATAGAATACCAAAACCCAATGGCCCCATTGACATATCTCCATACATAGAATAACAATATCTATTGTGGTATAATAACATTGAGCAATTAAAGATCTATGAAAAATAAAAGCCATAATTTCATCACAATTAAGATAAGTAAATTATTGGCTCCTATTATAAGTTCTCGTGATGTAGCCAATGTATTGGAGGATAAAATAAATGAAACTGATACAACATCAGTAGTTTTGGATTTTAATAATATTAAATTCGTTTCTCGTTCAGCAACTCACTCATTGCTTGTATTGAAAGAAAAAATTGAAACCAATATACCTAGGAGAGAATTGTCTTTCATTAATGCTAATAATGATGTTAAAGAAATGATTCGTACCGTAGCATCTAATAGGGCTTTCCCAAAAAAAGAAACGCCGGAATTTAATCCAGAAAAAACCGACATCGCTTCGCTATTAGAAGAAGCTGCCTTCTAATTTTAGGACATTTTATTAAGGAGATGGAAGAATCCCTAAAACCCGGCGAAACGTACGACTTTGAAATTTTATTGATTGAACCCAAAGAACACCGAATGAGCTTGAAATTGGTAAAATAATGCAATCCGCGCACCCAAAAAATCCGCTTCTGCGGATTTTTTGGTATAATGAAACCATGGAAAAAGAAATTATGTATACGGCAAAATTTGTAAGAGATCCTGAATTATTATTAAGAAAATTTCCACCAAAACATGTTCGTATATTTGCCCATCACTCCACAATTGCTTTTAAACCTAAAAATGTCGATGGCATAGAAATAGGTAGAAAATCGTTGATGAAAATCATAGGCCGGGCTTACGATGAAAAAGGCGATGCCCTACTAGTTGAAAATCCCATATCAGAAAATGAATATCCCCACATTACTCTTTCCTGTGCCGATAACGTGCCCCCTTTTTACTCAAATGAATTATTGAAAAAAGCTAGTGAAAATAACACGATAGAACATTTTGATGCACCGGAAGAAATTGAAGTGATTGAAGGATATTTCGATGGCAAAAACGAGGTTATTGAAAAAAAATAGTAAAATAATACCCCGCCGATTCAACCGAATCAGCGGGGTTTTGGTTACGAAACCTTCGAAACATTCACTATCTTGGGCGGGCTCCCATGCTTTTTGCCAAAGGAAACCGCTTCAAAGTAGGAGATCACGTCTCCCCTATGAAGTTGGACGATTCCTTCGGCATCCGGCGGTTCCATGACGTCGATGCCATGAACCCATGTACTGGAACCGTCGTGGAGCTTGACAATGCCCTGGCCGGTTTGACCGCCAAAGCACGTATACCAATCCACGACTGCGAAACCACGATCGGGCACCGGCAGTGGCGGATCCAGTTCTTCGGCCACTCTTCTCCATGGCTGAAGTTCAGCGTCTTGCATAAGTTGCTGAAAATCAGGCACTTCCAAGATCATTTTACGGGATTCAAACGAACCCCACGTATGGTCTTTGGGCCGGCCGACGACACGAACGCCATCCTGGAAAAGCTTTCCCTTCCAGCGGTACTCACCGTGGAGCCGCCAGGTCTTGCCGTCGTCGTGGGTGATGATCCCTACTTGGAAAAGCCGGATTGAACCATCATGGTCCAAATGCCAGCAATCCAAACGGTTGGGATTGTCGCTATGCCAGTTGGTCCAGACGTTTTTTCCCGCGCGCTTGACCTGAATGGGATCGTGCATCATGCATAGATCATACCGATCCACCAAATCAGGGAAGTCAGTCAAAGCGTTTTTACTGTAACCTCCCTTTTCCTGGCCGACGTTTTTCTGGACGACGACGGTTCTGCCATGCTTTGGCAGGAGCACCGCCAGGTAGAACCCTGTGGGGTTGACACCCCTGGGGACCGAAATGATTCCCTGGTCGCTGACTTCAAGATACGTTTCGATCTTGTTGGCCAGCGAAACCGAAGCCCGAATATTTGGATCAGTAAAAAAGCGAATCGTTTCCATGGGAAACTCCTTAATGGCAAAAACTTTTTTGCAACAAGCAGAAAAGAATTTACCAAGCCAATTGTCAACGTGCTTTCATCCCCGCATTTGCATTTTTAAAAATGCAAACGCGGAGATGAAATATTATGCCATATATCTGGGCAGGGCCTCTCTCATTGCCTCCTTAATTCTTGTAATAGAAATTTTAGTGGGCTCAACCCCTTTGGGATTGGCACCGCCATTCAG
This sequence comes from Candidatus Staskawiczbacteria bacterium RIFCSPHIGHO2_02_FULL_42_22, assembly GCA_001820175.1. GTDB lineage: Bacteria > Patescibacteriota > Minisyncoccia > Minisyncoccales > Staskawiczbacteraceae > VGLO01. The sequence goes on from MHOT01000010.1 coordinate 14,164, forward strand.
CAAGGAATTAGTTGCCCTATCATAGTACCATTCGGAAACACTTTCCAATTTCCCTGGTTTCATTAACTCAATTGGCGGATATTCTATATTTTTTCCCTTTAATTGCAACTCTTCGTCTCGTAAATAGGCCGCCAGCCATCGTAAATCAACTCTTTTAAATTGCTTAGTTAAAATATTAGTATAACCCGAAGTTTTTCTTTGGCACACCACATCGGCTTTTAACCCTATCGATGACTTAAGCCATCCGGGCATGCTTACATTATCGGATTCCAGTGCCACGATTTTTAATTTTTTCCCGCGTTGTTTTACCTCAAAAATTTCTGCCTTTCCAGCCCGTAAATATTTTTCGAATTCTTGAGGTAATTCGCTGGTTCTTTTTCTTTCTTCTAAGTAATGGGCCTCAAGCAACGGAAAAACGATATCAAGGATTCTTGCCGGACTTTCCGTGGTTTTATTTAAAGAAGAAATTAAACCCGATAATCCAAACGTTCTATCAAGCTGATCAGTAGAAATAGTCCCGACACCGTGCTTATCGTCTCGCTCAGCATATGCCAGCAATTTTAAAATGGCTGGATCTTCCATAACACCCACGTCCAAAGACACCAATTCAGAAAGTATTTTTCCTTTTTGGTGATGATCAAGATCGCCTCCGCCTACGTCCAAGCAGATAATACCCTTTTCTTTCAAAGAATCACTGGTTTCACCTTCTTGCAATGCCTGACGTATTTCAATTTCCGCATTTTCAATTCCTGGATACTTGGTGCTACCAAATTTTTTTAGCAGGAAAATGCCCAAAATGGTATCGGGGTGTAGGGAGCTTGGAATAATGATTTTATAGTAATTGGGAACTGTCATATACTTTAACATACTTTATCAAATAAAATTACTTTTGTCAATACCAAATTATTTGACAATACCACTAATTAATTATACTATCAAATGCAAAGAGGCGTTCTTTTACAATTTTTCTGGGGGCAAAAAGTGTCTAACAATATTGTTTTTCTGGGTGACTGGTCCAACCTCAAAAGAGGAGAACTGGACAATGATTACAAGCCAGCAGAGTATGATAAAGAGGCCGGTTTTAAGCGATTGAAAGATTTTCTTTTTGATATTGCTACGCCAACATTGTGTAGCATTTACACTCCGTTGCACGACATCTATGGCCATTTTGAGTTTTTGCGGGATCAGGGGTTTACCATTGTATTGTGCCCGATAGTATGGTCAACCTCAACTGATACCACTGATCAAAAACTTACCATGGACGCTTTAAATTTAATAGAAAATTACGATATGCAATATCTTTGTTTGGGTAGCGGAGATGGTCACTTCAAGGATGTGCTCCAAGCCGCCAAAGCCAAAGGCATCAAAGTAGCGGTGGTATATGGAAGTGAACGATCGCTATCTGCAGAAATTCGGGCTATGGTAGACACATATCCCGAAGGCCATCCAAAAAAAGGGCAGAAAATGCTCCATATGTTTTCTCCCACCCGGCAGCCTTTATTGACAAGGTAGCGAAATCGATACTCGCTGCTTTTTTTTGAAAAATATTACAAAAAATTGCACAGGGGATTGACAAGTTATAAAATAAATCATAGAGTGTACTTGGTTCTTTGAAATACTGTAAGTGGCTTGGCGCTACCTACAGTTTACACTGTTTTTTAGAAAGCGAAGGTGCTTGATGTCCAAACCGAAAATCCTGGCTGGTGGCCTGAACAGCAACAATGGCAACATCCAGGAGGCCTATGACAGGGCCACCTCTGCTGGGGGTAACGCTCCAGTCAACGAGACCGTCTCTCCGCCGAACGGAAGCGTCGCTCCTACTCAAGGGGAGAGAACTGACACCCAACGCAAAAAAGGGGGTGCTCGCATCAGCGAGGCCCCGGTCTTCCAGATGGTGATTCCCAATATCTCCGTCACGGAGGATGGGAAAGCGGCATTCCAACTGGCCGCAGAGAAAATCCGACTCCGGGCCGAAGCCCGCGAGGAAGGGAAGCGACAGAAAAAGGCCTTCGTCCATCGTTTCATCGAATGGATGAATGCCCCTCTCCTGCTCGTCCTCGACATCCAGAACGAATGCAGGCGTCTCCGGGAGGAATACCCGAATCAGACCGCAGACCAGGAGTTCCTGAACGAGGTCTACGAAGAGCACGAGAAGGATGGGAGGATGGTGACACTGACGTACCAGCAGCAGTGTGACGAAATCAACGGGGAGATCGAGAGGAACGTCAACTGCGGCGACCCGATCATCGCTCTGCCGATCGTGGTAGCGCGAGAGGTCTTCTGGGTTTCGTTCCAGGTCCTGTCAATGAAGGAACTGGTCCACAAGGTCCAGATGCTGGAAAAGGATGAAATCCTTCGGGATGATCCTCTGGGCAAGATCCGTCTGTCCGGGAAGCGGCGATTCTCTCTTTCCAAACGTCTGGAAGTACTAGACAAGGAGACCCAAGCAGAGCTGACTCTCGCCATCAACACAGCCATCCAGAACAAGCTTCTGGATATCCGGAAGAAGGCCGAACAGAACAACAAACAGAAGATCGCCGATTGGCTCGCTCTCAAGGTGAGGCCGCTGGACATCTTCGACAATCACTGCGAGGGCAATGCAGATGGGAGCTACTATCTGCCGCTCGCCGACAACGGTCATGTGCTCGTGGAGTTCACTCCCGAGTACCTTCACATCAAGGATGCTGTGGGTAGAGATGATCTGGTGGCTACGATCCGAAGCCTCGAGGAGCACTACGAGATTCCGGTTCTCGTGGAGCGCCAGAGCATCAAAAACTCTTCGGGCCAACTCCGTCAAAAGAGCAACGCGCCCAATTTCGGAGCGCCGAAGGCAGTCCACAGGGACGACCATCGGGACTGGGCGTCTGTCATGGAATTCACTTGGCACACGACCCGCGACGCGATCGAGAGGGTCCTGGGATACTCCATGAAGAACCCCAACGCCGCCCAGGACAACCTGTCGGATCCGGAGGCCAGTCGGCTCCTGGAACCGGTCAAGGTCAGGGACAAGCCGTCACCAGTCAAGGGAGGAGTGGCCGGTACTCCAGTGGTGGTCAAGAAAGACATGATCCAGACGCTCAAGGCCCACGAATTCCATGTCGCGTGCCTCGACGGACGATACTCGGTAGAGATACCGGAGTGGAACTGGAGATTCGATGACAGTACTGAGGAAACTGTCAAGAATCTTCGAATGACCTTCGAACGGTTCGAAGACAGTGACGGTGAGACCCGACTCAGGATAGTCGGATTCTCCCCGGAACACGAGAACTTCCTGAAAAAGGCCGGCTGCCTGAACAAGGACGGCTACCTGGACAAACCCAGGAAGTACGGCGGACGACTGAAGTTCTTTTCCAACCTACTGACTGCCGACTATAAACGGCACTGCGTAGGAAGATAACCCAAAGAGCGTTGCGTGCGCACACACAAGTGTGGCATGCAACGCTCTCTTTTTTTTGCAAAAAATCGCCGAAACTCCTTCTTGAAATATATTTTTTAACGTGATACGATAATGCTAATTCAAAATTTAAAAATCAAAATTCAAAGTTAATGCATCGCCTCCGGCGGTTATTTTTAATTTTACACTGCCATTTTGCATTTTGAGATTTGCATTTTGCATTTATCATTATGAAATTAAACCCTTTACTTAAAAATTTTATTTTCGTCATATTAATTCTGCTGGTCATCGGCGGTGTCTTTAGCTTGCTGTATTTACCGGCCGAAAAACAAAACCAAATATCCATTTCGCAACTAGTCCAAGACATTAATGCCGAAAAGGTGAAAAAAATCGATGTTTCCGGTGATGCCATTAAAATAACCTATACCGATGATAAAACCGCCCAGTCCATGAAAGAATCGAATTCGGTCCTAGCCGATGTATTGACTAATTTGGGCGCCGACTCCGCCAAGCTGCAAAAAGTGGAAATAAGCGCTTCAACGGTTCAAGAAAGCGTTTGGTCATGGTTGCTTCCCGCACTACTGTATGGCATTTTGCCGCTGGTGTTAATTGGGTTTTTCTTGTGGACCATGATGCGACAGGCACGATCCGGAGCTGGCCAAGTATTTGACTTTACCCGATCAAAAGCTAGAATTTTTGGCGCGGATCCTAACAACAAAGAAAAAATCACCTTTAAAGATGTGGCGGGACTCAAAGAAGCTAAAGAAGAGTTAATGGAAATTGTGGACTTTTTAAAGTTCCCAAAAAAATACTTGGCCATGGGAGCAAAGGTACCAAGGGGTGTTTTATTATTGGGTAGCAGCGGCGTTGGAAAAACAATGCTTGCAAGAGCAGTCGCCGGTGAAGCCAACGTGCCATTTTTTAGTATTTCCGGATCTGAATTCGTAGAAATGTTTGTGGGGGTAGGTTCGGCCAGAGTACGGGATTTGTTTTCCACCGCTAAAAAGGCCTCTCCTTCCATTATTTTCATTGACGAACTAGATGCCATCGGCCGGCACCGCGGAGCCGGCATTGGCGGAGGCCACGACGAACGCGAACAAACCCTCAACATGATTTTAGTGGAAATGGACGGCTTCCAGAAAGATACGGGCGTTTTGGTGTTTGCAGCAACGAATCGCGGAGATATTTTAGACCCTGCGCTTTTGCGACCCGGGCGGTTTGACCGAAAAATTATTTTAGATAATCCTGATGTGCACGATCGCGAAGCTATTTTACAAATTCATTCAAAAGAAAAACCACTGGCTTCAAACATTAACTTTAAAGAAATTGCCGAACGCACACCTGGTTTTTCTGGTGCTGATTTGGCTAATGTAGCCAATGAAGCAGCATTACTAGCCGCGCGGCAAAATAAAACCCAGGTATTCCAGGATGACTTTTTGGAAGCGATTGAAAAAGTGCTTTTGGGACCTGAAAGAAAAAGCCATATTTTATCCAAAAAAGAAAAAGAAATTACGGCTTATCACGAAGCCGGTCACGCGCTGGTTTCTAGCAGCATTCCCGGAACCGACCCTATCAGAAAAATATCTATTATATCTCGAGGCATGGCGGGCGGATACACATTTCAAGTGCCATCGGAAGACAATAAAATGCGCACCAAAACCCAATTTTTGGCTGAAATTGCAACGCTTATGGGAGGGTTTAGCGCCGAACGCCTGGTGTTTGGAGAAATGAGCACGGGGGCCAGCAATGACTTGGGGAAAGCGTCGCACCTGGCCCGCAAAATTGTCAAAGAATGGGGCATGTCTTCCCTGGGACCCATTTCATTTGGCGACAAAGAAGAAATGGTATTTTTGGGCCGGGAAATTTCAGAACAAAGAAATTACTCGGAAGCCGTGGCCGAAAAAATTGACAAAGAAATCGAAACCATTTTACGCAGCGCCGAAAAACGGGCGACTGAAATTGTGGCCAAGCGCCGTGATATGCTGGAAAAAATCGCCAAAATATTAGTGGAAAAAGAAACGATAGAACGAGAAGAGTTTGAGAAGATTATCGGAAACGGAAAATCCCAAATTCCAAATCACAAATCCCAAATAAACTCCAAATCCAAAAAATAAAACATTCGTCATTGCGAGCCCGCAGGCGTGGCAATCTCCGTCGTTATGAGTGGAGATTGCTTCGCAGGGTGCAGTACTGTACCCTGCTTCGTCGCTGTGGCTCCTCGCAATGACGAAAGTGAAAATGCTCCCATAGCTCAACGGCAGAGCACCTCGCTTATATCGAGTAGGTTCCAGGTTCGAATCCTGGTGGGAGCACTATAACAATTTTATCATTAATTATCATGCCAGGAGAGAATCATAAAAACTTACCGGAGGAAAATCCACCAAACTCTGAATCGAGAATTGATGAATATGGACAAATAGTCCAAGAAGAAGAAAAGTTAGAAAAAAAAGATGAAAATCCGATTTTTAGATTATTGAACTTACGCGAAATAGTTCTTATTCAAAGCATACACCCAAACTATGTAAAACAACCTGCCGACGCCTTATATTGGAGACCAGGGAGATTGGAACAAAATAAGAAAATTTTTGAGGAAATGAAAACGATAGCAAACCATTCTGGAATTAATGCATTGACTCATCCTGCTACAGGCGAAAACATAGTTTTTAAGGATTTATTTAATCTTCTTGAAAAATCAATTGCATATTCAGAAGATATTAATCGGCAATTAATAACAGAGCCATCCGAACAAGCTGAAGGAAATACTGATCAAAAAGCCGCTCTAAGAAAAAAATTACTGGAAAAATAATAATGCAAAAAGAACGCATTAAAAAATTCCAGAAACTTGTTTGGGATTTTTATCAAAAAAACAAACGTGAGTTTGCCTGGCGCAAAACCCGTGATCCTTACAAAATCCTGGTTTCCGAAATCATGCTCCAGCAAACCCAGGCCGACAGGGTGATCAGATTCTATGAAAAGTGGATTAACCGCTTCCCTAACTTCAAGGTCCTTGCAAGTGCCAAATTTAGCGAAATATACCCCTTCTGGCAGGGACTGGGTTACAACAGGCGCGCGCTTGCACTCAAGCGCGCGGCGGAAAAATCCGTCAAAGAATTTGACGGAAAACTACCGGCCGAAATTGAAAAACTGGAAGAATTTCCCGGCATTGGGCCATACACTGCCCGTGCCATCAGCATTTTTTCTTTTAATACACCTGTTGCTTGCATTGAAACGAATATTCGTCGGGTATTTATTCATCATTTTTTCGCTGAAAAAATATCGCGGAAAGATGCGGAAATTAACCCTTCGGCTCCGCTCAGGGCGAGCGCGGAAACGCGCGGAAAAAAGATAAACGACGAGCAGATTTTAGAAATTGCACAGCGGGCTTTGCCAGCTGGCAAAGCCCGTCAATGGCACTGGGCCTTAATGGACTACGGCGCTTATTTAAAGTCCACTGTGCCCAATCCCAACCGCCGCCATAAAAACTACAACGTCCAATCAAAATTCGAGGGCTCGTTACGCCAAATCCGCGGCACTGCGTTAAAGATACTTTCGGCCAAAAAAATGGACTGTGACGAGTTAGTTGAAAGATTAAAAAAAGCAACGTTGCAAACCAAGGAAAGAATCAAAAAAGTAATTTTAGCGCTAGAAAAAGAAGGGTTAATAAAGTCCCGTAAGAAAATTTATTCTTTAAAATAATAACCCCTCACTCTCCTGCACGCATCCGTCGTCATTGCGAGGAGCCACAGCAACGAAGCAATCTAGAGCAAAGCTATGCACATACCCTAGATTGCCACGCCTGCGGGCTCGCAATGACGAGAAGCGTGAGGGATTACTTAAAATAGGATTGACAAGTACATATCCGTTGTATACACTTATGGTATATTATAATTAACCACACATCATACTCTAATTTTAACGATCGTTAAAATTAGAGTATATCAAAACTATGAAAACTACGATGCATATAAAAGTTGATAAGGATATTAAAGAAAAATCTGCCAAAATAGCCCGTAACTTGGGATTATCTTTGAGTACTATTGTTAATGCCTCTTTGCGCAATTTCATTAAAACTGAAACTTTTAGCGTAAGCAATGCGGAACGAATGACTCCCTACATGGAAAGCTGGATTGCAGAAGTAGAAGAGGATATAAAACACAACAGAAATTTTAGTGGTCCCTTTCATTCTGTTGCTGAAATTAAAAAACACTTTGAAAAATGAAGATTCTATTCAACAAGAGGTTTGATAAAACATTTAAAAAGATGCCGCTAAAGCTGCGTATAAAATTCTATCAACAAATTGAATTATTTCAGGAAAATCCAACCAACCAACAGCTAAACAATCACGCACTCTCGGGGCAATACTTTGGTTATCGAAGTATTGATGTAAGCGGTGATGTAAGAGCCATTTTTAAGGAAACAGATATTAACACCGTCAGATTTATGGATATTGGCACCCATAGCCAACTATACGGATAAAACTTACGGCTAATTCGTGCGAATTAGCCCATGCGCGGTTAGCTCATTTAGCAGAGCGCATCGTTGACGTCGATGAGGTAATAGGTGCAATTCCTATACCGCGCACCAAAAAATATTTTTATAAAAAGATGGAACACAATCTTTCAGAACCAAAATCAGAATTAGAAACACCGGAAAATTTCTTTTCGATAGATGAATTGGAAAAATTTCGAGAAGAGTTTTTTGAGAAAAATGACGTTCATTCGCAAGAGAATTCAAGAAAAGTGCATTTGGATTTCATAAAAGACCTCATTGATAATCGAGAAAGGTTTCAATACATTTTTGAAACGGAAAAGGGTTCCATTTATTTCGTTTTGCATTCAGGGGAAACAATGAGAATTAAAAAACACAAACCCGGTATTTGGCCAGGCGATTATCAAATTCAAAATTTCACGAAAAGAATATTTTTTATTGATGCTTCAGAGGAAAATCGCTTAAAAGCAATGATATTGGAAGATAATAAAAAAGAAAACATCAACAAATTAGTCGGGAAAAAAATATTTTTAACAGAGCTGCGCGAAGGAGTTATCCCAATTGAAGTAGATGTAGTAGATTTATGGGAGGATGAAGAGCATGGAAGAAGGGCTATATTTGAATTTCGCGATAATAAGATCGTTTTTAAGGGTGATAAAATCGGAGGTAGTATTAATGAAAAAAGCATTGGGCTTGTACACTTTGGTCATCCCATTTTTAAGATTATAAAACAATAAGAAATATGTTAACCGGGTCGCAACAAATTAATATCCCATGAAAACAACGTTTAAAAACCCAAAATTGGACTGGTGCAAGGATGAATTAAAGACACTCTTAGAAAAACTAATCGAGAATAATTACCATACCACGGCGGAATTTGTGTTTGACCATATTGCCCACACCGGCGTGGACACTGACCTGCAGCCCGAATTAAAAAAAGAACCAGCGCTCGAAGAATTTTTAAAAAGCGAGTAAGCACTATGGATCTTCAAATACTATACGAAGATAGTGAAGCGATGGTAATATATAAGCCAGCGGGAGTGGTTTTTGAAGAAGGGGAAAATCCTTCGACAAACTTAAGTATAAACCAGGGGAAATTATTTTGACTCTAACTATTAGACCTGTTGCGTAATAAGATTAACAAGCGAAATGAAGCAATTTTGGCTAAAAAATCAGAAAAATAAGGAGGTTTGCCTAGAGGGCAAGCCGACGCATTTTTATGGTTTTTTAGACGAAATTGCAAATTACAGCGTAAATTCTTATTACGCAACAGGTCTATTAAATAATAATTAAATTATGAATCCGGAAAATCTAGAAACTAGAGACCGAAATGAGTCCGACTTGGGGGTTATAGTATTTGAAATAGAAAATTTATTGCCTACTCAAAAATTTGATAAAAAAATATTTCCCAGGAACGAAAAACCGATTGGAGAAATGATGAAGCTTTCAAATGGACTAAGAGAATCAATACTGCCAGAGGGTGGGCTAAACATATCTTCTGCTGATCAGATAGATGAAATAACTTTAGACCTTTATAATTTATGGAGGGATGCCCAGTTTTCATTGGGATTTCAAAAAATATTAGAAAACAAAAAAATAATTCCACGGGAATCTTTTTTTATCGGAGATATTGGTTCAGCTCATTGCATATCAGTGGGATTGGCCATGATGAATAACAATATACCTTGTAATTTTGTTTTTAAAAAAGATATAGGACCCAGAGTAAAAGATATGATGTTACTTATCGGTGACGAATTAAATAATAGAAATAAAATAACTGTTCCCGCAGGCGCCGCTACATTAACGGATTGCCATCGAAATGAACCCTATAAACCGAGGGAGAAAAAATATAGTATTCAACCCTCGGATTTCCCTGCGCCAGAAGAATTAAAAAATAAGGGTATTACACAGATTGTGCTTCTTAAAGAAGTAGAAACTGGAAGGGAATTTCATAACTTTGAATATCCATCAGACGATAATTCGGTATTGAATCCATATAAATTAAGTGGAATGGAAATTATTACTATAGGAATTGATGAGGTATGGCGATACAATTCCGTGCATGGCGGTGAAAAGGATCGCGAACTATTTGGAAGGGACATAAATTCACAGCGTTCTCTTAAAGAAGCATTAAAATCTATAATTACAGTAGGGGATCGCAAAAAATTATGTGATTTATTGTCTGGTAGAAATATTGAAAAAATTAATCCTTAGGCCTCGTCCGTAAATAACGTCCACCTTTTCATCCAATCTGCCCGCCATCTTGGCTCCAAAAAATGCTCGGCATAACTTTATTATGCCTCACATTTTTTTGAGCCAAGGCGACAGGCATCTTGGCGAAAATCCTGGACGTTATTTACGGACGAGGCCTTAGATATTGAAGATATATAAATGGAACTTCAAATACCATATGAAGACAATGATATGCTCGCCATAGAAAAGCCGGCGGGGGTGGTGGTTTTTAATGAAGCCGCCGCGCCCGCTGGCGCGGCGGCTAAAACAGTCATTGATATGCTTTTAGAAGCGCGTCCTAACCTAAAAAATGTAGGCGAAGCGCCGCGGTATGGGGTCGTGCATCGGCTCGATAAAGACACCTCCGGCATCCTTTTGGTGGCAAAAACGGCCGATGCCTTGATTTTTTTGCAAAAACAGTTTAAAAATAGAGAGGTAGAAAAGAAATACACCGCCTTGGTAGAGGGTATCATAAAAGAACCATGGGGTACCATTCATACCTTGATGGGTAGGGCTAAAGGGGATCCGCGAAAGCAAAAGGCCTACGCATTGGAATTACCAATATCCAATACCCAATTTCCAAAAAATGTGGCGGGAAAAAGAGAAGCCATTACCGATTATAACGTATTGAAAAAATTTACTGGTTATGCGTTACTGGAAGTTAAGATAAAAACTGGCCGAAAACACCAGATACGCTGCCATTTAGCGTATATTCATCATCCGGTAGCCGGAGACACATTGTATGGATTTAAAGATTCACCGGTGCCAAAGGGGTTAGCAAGACAATTTCTGCATGCATCATATTTAAAAATTACATTACCAAGCGGAGAAACTAAAGAATTTAAGTCGGAATTACCAGAAGAGTTGCAAACAATAATTAAGAATATGGAATCTGGTATCTTGTAGCTGGAATAGAATGCGGAATAAAGAATTCTGAATTCAACATTCGATTCAAGCTACCAGATACAAGATTCAAGATACAAGTTTTATGTCAATAAAATTACAAACATTTAATAAGGCACAAGAAAAACAAATGCCGGATATCCGCCCTGGCGATACGGTTCGCGTACACCAAAAAATAAAAGAAGGCGACAAGGAAAGAATCCAAATTTTTGAAGGCATCGTTATTGCCCGAAAACATGGCAAGGGAATTTCCAGCACCATTACTGTGCGAAAAGTGGTTGACCAAGTTGGCGTGGAACGGATTTTCCCAGTACACTCGCCATCGCTTGCCAAAATAGAAGTGACAAAATCCAGCAGCGTGCGCAGGTCAAAACTGTACTACCTCAGAACCGCCAAAGGCGCTAAAGGAAAATTAAAGAATAAAGAATTAGCCGCGGCTATTGCACCGGAAGAAAAACCGGTTATGGAAACACTTATGGAAGCTCCACAAGAATCAGCTCCAGAAACAAAATAAATAGCGGAGTCTGGTATACGCCGACACCTTGAGGTATAATAGAATAATATCTATGAAACCTTTAGGAAAAGTTAAAATTATATGGACGCCACAGTTTGCTTATGCGATAGGGTTATTGACTACTGATGGCAGTCTTTCAATTGACGGACGCCATATAAGTTTTACATCTAAAGACAAACAGCAGGTTGATAATTATAAGCTTTGCTTTGGTCTTGAAAATAAAATTGGAAAAAAGGCGAGAGGAGGAGAAACGGAAAAAAAATACTATGTATTACAGTTCGGAGATGTGAATTTTTACCGGTTTTTATTAGGCATTGGATTGACGCCAAACAAATCTAAAACACTTGGAAGTTTAAAGGTTCCCGAAAGATATTTCTTTGACTTTCTAAGAGGACATTTGGATGGGGACGGTTATTTTTATTCCTATTGGGATCCACGCTGGAAGTCGAGCTTCATGTTTTACATAGGTTTTATTTCTGCAAGTAAAAATCATATTGAATGGCTCAGGGATAATATTGCAAAAAAGTTGGGAATAAAGGGCCATATTACAGCGAGTATTAGTAGTTCAGTTTATCAGTTAAAGTACGCTAAAACTGAAACGCTAAAATTATTACCCAAATTATACTATAGCGAAAATGTCGTCTGTTTAGATAGGAAACGTAAAAAGATTGAAAAAGCTTTGTTGATTGTGAGATAAAAATAAAATGCGCGCGGGTGGAGAAATTGGTAAACTCGCCAGCTTGAGGTGTTGGTGCCGCAAGGCATGCAGGTTCGACTCCTGTCCCGCGCACCACGAATAGAACTTGGTACAATAAAGACACATGTTCTCCTATAAAATTTACGGACGATTAGCTCAATTGGCAGAGCGACTGATTTACACTCAGTAGGTTGCAGGTTCGAGTCCTGCATCGTCCACAAATGCAGGAATCGAACCCAAATCACCCCGTGTAGGAAAATATTAAAAACCGAGGGTTTTTAAAGTCGGGGGTCGGGGTGATTTGAAAAGGTTCTAGCGAAGCGGAGTCCTGCATCGTCCACCCTTTTATTGTTAAACCGCTATGTTATAATATAAGCATAATATAACTAACAGGTTTGATTATGAAACTTGAAGAAAAAAATTTAGCAATACATTTACGAAAACTAGGATGGTCAATGAATGAAATCAAAAGTAAAATAGGGGTTTCCAAAAGTAGTGTTAGTTTGTGGGTAAGAGATATACAGCTCACCGATAATCAAAAAATGAAACTGTCCCAAAAAGGACTAACAAAAGAGTCAATTGAAAAAAGGAGAACAACCAGACTTGGCAGAGAAAACGCACGAAGACAAATTATTGTTGATGGTGCTAAAAAAGAAATACCTGGTTTATCAGACCAAGAGTTAAAGCTTGTAGGAATAGCTTTATATTGGGGAGAGGGAGGAAAAGCTAATCGTGGGTCGGTCCAATTATCAAACGGAGACCCCCGGATTATACAGTTGATGATGAAGTTTTTCAAAAGAGTTTGCAAAGTACCTAAAGAAAAATTTAGAGGACACATCCATATACATCCCCACCTTAACGTAAAAAAATCAGAACATTACTGGTCGTCCATCTCCGGCATTCCGTTAAACCAATTTTATAAAACCTACTCTAAGCCAAATAAAAGTAGTCAAAGCAAAAAGAATTCATTGCCATTTGGAACATTTGATATTTACGTACACAACACTGAACTATTTTTGAAAATTAAAGGGTGGATCGAAGCTGTATATGATAATGTTATTTAGAAATCCGCCGTGGTAGCTCATTGGTAGAGCAGACGCCTGAAGAGCGCCTGGTAGGGAGTTCGATTCTCCCCCGCGGCACCCTTATTTTATAAGTGGATAGATTTATAAAAGAATTTTAGATAATGCGGGTATAGCACAATGGTAGTGCATTTGGTTGCCAATCAAAGTACAGGGGTTCGATTCCCCTTACCCGCTCAAAATTTTCCGAGAAAATTTTGAGCGAGGTTCGCCCTTTTTGGGCGACCCGCTCTCAATTAAAAAATTTGAGCACAAATTTTTGACCGAGAATTGTACTATAGACCTACTGCGTAAAGATTTTTCTACTGCGCCGCGCATATTTTGGCTGCGAAAAGCCAATCGCTCATCGACAGATTTAAGTTCAATATGCCTCTTCGCGCTTTGCTTTTCTCGCTACAAAATATGCGCGGCTCGCTACGAAAACCTTTACGCAGTAGGTCTTATCTATTTCCTGTATGTTTTATATTTATATTCTCCAAAGTCTCAAAGATAGTAAAACTTACGTTGGATATACGAATAACCTGGAAAGAAGATTAGTTGAACATAATTCTGGAAAAAATATTACTACGAGAAATCGCACACCATTAGAATTGCTATTTTCTGAAAATTTTGAAACCTCAAAAGAGGCAAGAGAAAGAGAATTGTATTGGAAAAGCGGAGGCGGAAGAAGAAAGTTAAAAGAGTTTTTTGAAAAAGGTTTTCCAGTCACTTGAGTCGCCTTTTGGGCGATTTTTTAGTGGTTATTCTAAAATTTTACAATAGACCTGTCCCTAAATAAGAATTTACGCTGCAATTTGCAGTTTTGGCCCGAGACGCAGGCGTAATTGGCCGCGGCCAATTCGCCCCGTCTGGAGCAAACCTGCTAAAATTCATCGGCTTGCCCTCTAGGCAAACCTCTTCATTTTATCAGATTTTCGCTCAAAACTGCTGCGTTTCGCTTGTTAATTTTATTTAGGGACAGGTCTAATGTAAAACCGCGAGGCGCGACTTTTCGGAACGGACGGAACGGTTCCCCCCTTACAAAAACAATGGGCCGCGCTTCGCGCGGCCGTCCAACTCGTCGGTCGAAAATCAAAAAGTTTTATAGTGGAGTACATTTACAACGAGGATCGAACCCATTTTATGGAGAACGAGTGAAGAACGCCGCGCGCCTGCGGGCGCGCGGCACGACGAACGAACGGCAACCGCACGGACAGGCAAAAATTTTCTCCCCCAGACCAGAATTTTTGCGTGCTTGCCAAAAAACTTTTTGTGATTTTATGTTTTTTATGATAGTATCAAGGTAAAATTATGCCAGAAAATATTGGGGAAAAATTGTCATCCGCGGACGAAAAAGAACCAACTACGAAAGAGTTGGAAATTCCAAAATCAGCTTCCGATGAAGTAAATCCGCGCAAAAAACGCACAACCGATCTTGCCCCGCCCGTAGAAATACAGGCGAAATTGGAAAAGGAAGTAGAAGATCTTTCTAAAGAAGAAATAGAGAGGATTATGGAAAAGGTGGAAGACATTAATTCTATGGGAACAACGAGCCATGCAGTGCGAGAGGGTAGCGGTTATGTCTCAGCCAAATCTCCTGAGAGCAAAAAAAGGAGAAATTTTAATATCCTTTCTAATATCCTTAACCATGGCATTATTGGTGGTCCAAGGAACTGGAATGATGCGGATTTTTTGAGTAACGAAAAAAGTATAAAAGCTATTTTTAAAAACCTATCATATGCTAGACGCGCGGGTCATGGTTGGCCTACTTTCGTTGTCGATATAAATGAATTGCCTTCCGATAGGCCATTTTCTAGAGTTGGGTGGATAGGAGAAAATGGTATTGCACTTATTGTTGATAAAGAATTTGCAAAAACCAAACGAGATAGGTTGTATAAAAAACGTATCTATAGTAGGGGTGGAAAGGAAAAGAGCGGTAATACTACAACTTCAACAAGAATTCCCCCGAGGTTTATTAAGGGTATTGTTATTAATCCCGTGGCCAGTGTTAAAGCTATAGAAGAAGAGTCAAAAATTTTAGAAAAACGAGAAAATATTATCAATGAAATATTGGAATTGCGAAAATTTCTGTATTCACAAGTAGAGAAGCAACTTGGAGATAAAACAAAATTTATTGTATCTATCACGGATGAGGTCAAAAAAAGTCATAGTGATGTTATGTTGAAATTAAAGGAGTTAAATTTGCAAATTGCATTAGTTTATAAGGAAATTGAAAAGATTAACCCTGATCTCTATCATCAATTACATTATCCAAAAATTCTAAATCCGTTCACGCAGCCAGAAAATAAAGATGTACAGTCCTTTTTTGAGGAAGTTATAAAAACGGAACGACAAAGCAATGTACTGTTACCCATTTATAGTCTGGATGGTGATTTATTGTGGCCAAAAAAGATGAATTATGAAGAAGTAAAAAAGTTTGTTGAAGAAAGAGAAAAAGTAAAAGAGAAAGGCGAGCAGTAGAATAATTCCATAAAATCACAAAAAGTTTTTTGGCAAGCACGCAAAAATTCTGGTCTGGGGGAGAAAATTTTTGCCTGTCCGTGCGGTTGCCGTTCGTTCTTCGTGCCGCGCGCCCGCGGGCGCGCGGCGTTCGTCACTCGTTTTCCATAAAATGAGTTCGATCCTCGTTGTAAATGTACTCCAGTTTCTTTGTCATTTTACGATGAGGAAAAAATATGAAAATTCCAGAAAAAGTTCCACAAAAAGGTTTTTACTATCATTACAAGCACAATCAAAATGGCTTAGTGAATAACTACGCCTACGAGGTGATTGGTGTGGGTTGCCATACCGAAGATGAGTGTCGGCCAGAAGATGCCAATATGGTTGTTTATCGTCCACTCTACGAAACTTTTGTTTACACTGCAGGGAAATTGTTTGACCTGCGCCCCTTGGAAATGTGGATGGGTAATGTTTCCAAGGATGGAGCTACCGCTCCTCGATTCACAAAAATTACGGATCTTTCGGTAATTGGAAAACTTGAAGAAATAAAGAAACAAATGTACGGTTCTCATAATTAGACCTGTTGCGTATTAAGGATTTGCTGCAAATTGCATATTGCACCTGCGGGGATGCCCTGCGGGTCAAGGGCTGAAAATTTGCTATACCTAGTATAATTTGTCGCTCGTTCGAAAAAGAATAATTGCTATTCTTCTTTTTCTCTCTCGCTTAGCAAATTATAATTTTTCGGTCAAGATGTGGGTAAATTTGTAGCAACAAATTTCCCCATCTCCGGGCCTATGGGCAAGCCGAAAAATTCTATCAAATTTGCAGCTCGAAATCTTGAATTTTCGTAACAAACCTTATTTAGGGACAGGTCTAATACTGTTTATGAATACCATTTTCCCTCACACGCTTTCGGTTCCTGAAGTAATTGAGGCACTGCAAACTAATACCGCCACTGGGTTATCTTCGCAAGAAACCCAATTACGGCTGGAAAAATTCGGCCCCAATCAACTGGTTGCCGCAGTTCGCGTTTCTCCCTTTGCGCTTCTTCTGGGGCAATTTAAAAATTCTCTTATCATTATTTTGCTAGCCGCTACGGTATTTTCAGGGGTTTTGGGGCACACCGTTGAAGCAATCGCCATAGGAGTCATTATTTTATTTTCCGTAATTCTGGGGTTTGTTCAGGAATTTCGGGCGGGGAGAGCCATGGAAGCCCTATCGAAACTTGCATCTCCCACAGCATTGGTGTTTCGCGATGGGCTTGAATTGGAAATCCTTGCTGGCGACATTGTTCCGGGAGATATTATTATTATTTCTACCGGAGACCGTTTTCCAGCCGATGCCCGATTAATTAAAAAAACAAATTTAAAAGCCGATGAAGCGTTGCTGACCGGAGAATCACTGCCCGTGGAAAAAGAAAGCGATATGGTGTGCAAAAAAGATGCTGCGCTGGGTGACCAGCGTAACATGGTATTTGCCGGCACCAGTTGCAGTTACGGCCGCGGTCTTGCGGTGGTTACCACTACCGGCATGCAGACGGAATTTGGACGCATCGCTGGCATGCTGGAGAGCGTTAAAAAAGAAGAAACGCCACTGGAAAAAAACTTGGATGACTTAGTAAGATCGCTTACTAAAGTAGCTTTTGTGGTAGTAACCATCGTGGTGCTTCTGGGGGTGTTTCGGGGCCAGCCGCTCTTGGAAATGATCATATTTGGCATTGCCCTGGCCGTGGCGGTGGTTCCGGAAGCGCTACCGGCTGTGGTGACTATTTCCCTGGCTATTGGCGTTCAGCGCATGATTAGGCGCCATGCCTTGGTGCGGCATTTGCCCGCTGTAGAAACGCTGGGGTGCACCAGTATTATTTGTTCTGATAAAACAGGAACGATCACCAAAGACGAAATGACCGTAAAAAATATTTTTGTGGACGGGAAGGTAATTATGGTTGGCGGCAGTGGATATGAACCGGTGGGAGAATTTTTATTTGATAATGCCCCGTACCCTTTTACAGAAGCGTTCCGGCTACTGCTTCAATCAGCGGTTCTTGCCTCTGACGCCCGGGTTTTGGAAAAAGACGGTGTCTGGCATATAAACGGAGATCCTACCGAAGGCGCCTTGATAGTTGCCGCCCAAAAAGCGGGTATTAAAAAAGAAATTCTGGACGAACAATTTGTGCGGCTTGCCGAAATATCTTTTACATCCGAAAGCAAACGCATGACGGTGCTATGCCAAGGAAAAGAGGAAACCGCAGCTTACTCAAAAGGAGCTCCTGAAATACTATTGCAATCGTGCAATCGCCACTACACCAATGATGGAGTACAGCCGCTCACTAAAGAAATGCGCGAGGCGGTTTTAGGGACCGCTCATCAATTTGCCGGCCAGGCCCTGCGGGTTATTGGCGTGGCTTTCGCGCCGGCAGACGATATTAATAAAGCCCAGCACGATATGATTTTCTTGGGCCTGTTTGGAATGATAGACCCTCCGCGAAGCGAAGCCAAACCGGCCATTGCACTGTGCCGCCAAGCGGGGATAAAACTCATGATGATTACCGGAGACCACCCACTGACCGCCAAGGCCATTGCAACCCAGGTAGGTCTTTTGTCTGAAGGAGGAAGGGTGATTACCGGCAGCGAATTATTCGATTTAACCGATGACGAGTTGGAGGAAGAAGTTGATCATATTGTCGTGGCCGCCCGGGTCTCGCCCGAACATAAGTTACGCATCGTGCAAGCCCTGCAAAAACACGGCCACATTGTGGCCATGACCGGCGACGGGGTGAATGATGCGCCCGCCATTAAAAAAGCCAATATTGGAATAGCCATGGGAATTGCCGGAACCGATGTTTCGCGGGAAGCCGCCGCCATGACACTGGTTGACGATAATTTCGCCTCCATCGTTGCGGCTGTGGAAGAGGGAAGGATTATCTTCGACAATATTAAAAAATACCTGATGTACCTATTATCTTCAAATATTGGGGAAATCGGGCTGATGGTGGCGGCCTCATTAGTTGGTTTGCCACTGCCCCTTTCTGCTGTGCAAATTTTGTATGTCAACCTTGCCACCGATGGCTTGCCTGCTCTGGCCCTTGCCATGGATCCTCCCTCACACGATGTAATGAAAAAGTCCCCCCGGAAACTAGACCAAGGTATTTTTACGCGTTCCGTGGTATTGTTAATGGTAGTGGGAGGAGCGTGGTCTGCTTTAGTTAATGTGTTACTATTTGCATGGTCTTTACGCACCGGATACACCTTGAAAGAAAGCATGGCACTGGTGTTTGTTTCACTGATTTTAATTCAATTTTTTAAGGCCTATAATTTCCGTTCTGATAAAAATTCGGTTCTCCGCCGCCCCTTTGCCAATCATTGGCTTAACATGGCCATTGCTTGGGAATTACTCATATTAATACTGGTGATATATATTCCTTTCTTGCAAATACCTTTCAAGACGCACTCTTTTTCATATTACGAATGGTTGCTGGTGGTTGGCATCGCCCTTACGATTATACCAGTATTAGAAGCAACCAAATGGTTTTTACGTAAAAAAACAAAAAACATGACCTTAATAACAAAATCCTAAATTCTAAACTCTAAATCCTAAACTCTAAAACGACGTTCGTTTAGAATTTAGATTTTAGTATTTAGAGTTTCTTTTACGAAGTAAAAGCTATGGATAACAAAAAAATACGGCACTATTTTCTACTCACGCTATTGGGCGGCGCCATAATTGCCACGTTCTTTGTATTACGCCCCATTATGTATGCTACGATATTGGCTCTGGTATGTGCCATCGTCTGCTATCCTGTCCACCAAAAAATATTGCATCTGGCGGGTAATCGCCAGCGCTTGGCGGCCCTTGTGACGACCCTGTTAATTGTTGTCATTGTTTTGGTGCCACTCATTTTTTTAGGGATAAAGGTGTTTGCAGAGGCCCAGCAGCTCTACCTGTTTCTTGCGCGGGGTACCGGAAAGCACGCATTGGTGAATATTTCAGAAGGCCTTTTACATGGCCTTAAAAACTATGTTCCTTTTGGGCAATGGGCCTCCGCTGATATCGACCAATACGTCCAGCAAGGATTGCGGTGGCTCCTTAACCACCTGGGGTATATTTTTGGGAGCGCCGCCAAATTATTGCTGAACTTTTTTATCTTTATCATGGTGGTCTATTATGCGCTCAAAGATGGCCATATGTTTAAGAAAGGCCTGATGGAATTAAGCCCCTTAACTGCCGATGAAAACGCGGTGATTCTCAAAAAAATTAACTTGGCCATTCACTCTGTTATTAAAGGCAGTTTGATTATTGCCCTTATCCAAGGGATATTGACGGGGATAGGGTTTGCGTTATTTGGAGTTCCTAATGCGATGCTGTGGGCGATCCTGGCCACCATAACCTCGCTGATTCCGGGTATTGGGACTACCATTGTATTATTGCCGGCGGTCGCCTTTGTATTTGCCACAAAAAGCATCTTTTTAGCGCTGGGTCTTCTGGCTTGGGGAGGGTTTCTGGTGGGCCTTATTGATAACTTTTTAAAACCCAACCTCATTGGCAAGGGGGCACATATCCACCCTTTAATCATCTTTCTTTCGGTATTAGGAGGCATAGCATTTCTAGGCCCGATAGGGTTTTTACTGGGCCCTTTAACCATAAGTATCCTCCTTGCGCTCTTGGAAATTTATACCTCGTGGAGAAATAACCAAGAGGAATAATAATTCTAAAATTTCATAAAATCACTAAAAAAAGCCCTAAATTAAGGGCTTTTTTAGGCAGTTTCGAGGGTAACCCCTCTGTTCACCACCGTCATTGCGAGGAGTCCTGAACCGGAGACGGGGCGAATTTGTTGCGACAAATTACGCCTCGCGTCTGGACAGTGAAGGGCGACGTGGCAATCTCGTCGTTGTGTACGGAGATTGCTTCGTCATCTGCGCCTTCCTCGCAATGACGGTAGGTGCGAGGGGGTTACTTTTGAAGTAGTTGACACCTGTGGATAACCGTGGCATAACTATTGACAAGCTTGCTTATATATGCTAGTATTAAGGTATGCTCCAGAAATGGAGTTTTTAAGTGAAAAAGAGGCATTTGGTCATATTATTAATAGTAATTATATGTATAAATCCCTTATTATTCGCTCTATTATTACCAGCATTATATCCTTTATTGTTGTGGTGCTTGCGCTGGCTATTCCCCATACTATCCATGCCGACCTAAATAACCTAAAGCCCGAAGCAAAACAACCAACCCTGGTCCACAATGGCCATCTAACTCTTTGCAAGTTAAATAAGGAAAATTACCATGTGGTCAAAACCATTAAAACCATAGTGACCGCTTATTCAAGCACTCCCGATCAAACCGATGATACGCCATTTATTACTGCTTCAGGAAAGCATGTGGCAAATGGTGTTATTGCCTATAATAAGTTACCATTTGGAACCAAGGTGAGGATTCCGGAACTCTACGGTAATAAAATTTTTACCGTATGGGACCGGATGCACCAGAGGATGAAACACTTTGATATATGGTTTGCCGATACTCAGGAAGCAAAAAACTTCGGAGCTAAAATTACTACCATAGAAGTGGTAGAAAGCTAAGAATCAAATAAAAAAACCCGCTCAACATGCGGGTTTTTGGTTGCGAGAATCTTCAGAAACCGTGGGTGATTTCTGAAGATGCGCTAGAATTCTCTCAGGGCGTCTGCCTGAGTAGCGACGATCTTGAAGAGGTGGTGAAAACGAGTTATTTCAAAGACCTCATAGATTTGAGGAGGAATTTGGCACAATACCAATTTGCCTCCGCGATCCGAAATTCTTCTTTGAATCCTGATGAATTTGGCGATTGCGGCGCTGGACATGTATTCAATATTTTCAAAATTGACCACCATTTCGTGGGCACCAACATCAATAAGTTTGACCAATTCTCGACCCATGGCGTCAATATCTTCCTTTTTCATGATTTGATTATCAGGAAAGATCAGGGTAACCAGAGCCACATTTCCATTAAAGGCACATTCGGTAAATCGTGGTGGCGCCATGTACAGTACCTCGCTTTCTTGGTTGTTAAAGGACAGAGCTAGTGTCCTCAGCAGGATTCGAACCTACATTACAAGATCCGGAATCTTGCGTCCTATCCATTGGACGATGAGAGCTGTTAAAATAAGAAATTTTTTTCTGAGATGGTGCCGAGGGAGGGACTTGCACCCTCAAGAGCTTTCACTCGCAGGATTTTAAGTCCTGTGCGTTTTCTATTTCGCCACCCCGGCAATAATTTAAAATCCTGAGGCCCGGATGGGAATTGCACCCATGTACACGGTTTTGCAGACCGTTCTCTGGCTACTTGAGTACCGGGCCATACATTTTTAATGTTTCGAGTATGTTGTTATCAATTTTTCGATTACGATTTTGAAAATACTTTATAAAATTATCTCTTTTTCTCTTAAGAAACAAAGTATCTCCTAATTGATTGCCATAAAAAACTTGAAACCATCGCATGCTTTCTGAGGTTGAGTATTTTAGACGATACGCTCGACTACCAAAATACATCTTTCCACTTCTAAATCCCATACTTTCAAATTTATTACGTAATCCTTCTAAGAATACTTTGCTGCCACTGGTAAAAATAACTGCTAGTCCCCTAGAAATTTCTTGGCCGTACTTTCCCTTTCCTTTCATAATATGCACACAACCATCTCCATCAAAATATCCTCTGACAAAATGACTTAAGCAATCCACGGGAATATCGTGGGGGAACTCAGTTATTAAAGATTTTCTAGGTGTTAAACCTAGCTTTAATAAATCTGCAAACATTTCTCGACTGCCAATCCTTAACCTAAAAGCTTCTCTACTTTTGTATGCTCCATTTAAATGGACGGCTATTCTCTCGGGCTTAATTTGGATCTTGTGATTCGAAGACAATGCTATCTTTATCTTTTCTATAATCTCCTTATCGGCACTATCAAAACTTACATATTGGGTTCTGGAAATAACTGAATCCATAATATTTCCATCCGCATACATAAATCCTAAAACATACGCCATTTCTGGTGTCCATGTTTTGAAAAAATCCTTATTGAATTGATAACGATTGTGACCTCCGCGATGGTCTAAAGAAAACATAATAGTGTATTATATTTTCTTTAATTCTAACTTATTTTTCCTCTTTTTTCAAGGTTGCTAAGATTCCTTCAATCTTGGCGGCACTGGCGATTTGGGTGTCCTTTACAAACCTGATGCGTGGAATAGGGCGCATATTCAGCTTTTTATTAATCTGTTGCTGGATATCGTACACCTGACCATTAAGTATCTTAATTACCTGGTCAGTTTTTTCCTCGGGTAATACAGAAATATACCCCTTAGCTTCAATTAAATTTGGGGTGGTTTCAACTTTAGTTAGGGTAATTATGGTTCCATGAAAATCCCGCCCATCTTTGGATGGGCGAGGCTCGCCAAGGGCGGCAAAATCCCGCACCATAATCTGGCTGATTTCTTGCTCCAGGAGGGAATTGACTTTGTCGGTGCGATTCCTTGACATATAATGTAATTTATACTATAATTATATCGTGTCAATTTTCGTCTGCTTTCAGGCACCTTCTGTGTAGGAAAAAGAAATGAGTGAACTCAGGAAATGGATCGTAACGATCGGAATCGCACTGGGAGCGATTTTGATCTATGTGTTGTTCTGCACAACAATGATGTTGGCCCTAAGTTTTCATAAGGGTCACTGGATTATGGCGGCTTTGATGGTCGCTATAGCTGTGCTCATTGGATATCAGGGCTACAGATACGCCATCATGACCTATGGGGCTTGGAGGGCAGAAAAATCGCCTGACTACGAGCCATGGATCTTCTACGCATCGTTCATTTTCGAAAAATGGTCGTGGCGGAAATGCCTCATGCGTGCCGTACTTTATAGCGCTGTGAGTGTGGTCATTATCGGACTTGCCGCTGCGCTGGTCATTTTCATGTAACGAAAATTCTCCGCTCTGACCATTGCCCGAGATTGGTATATCTCGGGCTTTTCTTTTTCCAAGAGGGAATTGACTTTGTCGATACGGTTTGACATAATATTTAATTTTTGCTATTATATATCCGTGTTACACCCCTCCTTTCTCAATTTCGGAGTTCTGTATCATGAAAACGATTTATGAAAACCGTCTCCTTTCGGTGAGAATTGAAGAAGATAATCCCGGCATTGTTTTCGTTCACACGGCCGGAAAGGAACAACTCTATGTGATGGTATGTGCTGTTCCCAATGGGCTAATGGTTCAGATACCCCAAGAGTCCAAGATGGAACAATTAAGTAAAACGCAGCTCATTATCGAAGAAAAATAGATGATGCCAAAGTAAGATCCGTTTCGCTCGAACGGATCTTTTATATTACTTGTCTAAATGTAAATTTTAAAGATTGCTTCGCTGCGGCTCGCAATGACGGTTTAGAATAATTAGGTCAATTAGTATAATTAGAATAATTCGCTACAAAACTCCCTTCTGCCTCTCCTCCACATACGCCACCAAAATATCTTGCGGTTCCACTTTTACGTTACCTTCAAATAAAATGCCGCATTCGTCGCCTTTGACTAGGCGATCCATATCTTTCTTATCGCGCTGTAAATTGATAATTCTGCCTCCGCCCACTTTTTCAACTCCGCGCATGACATCAAGTTTTAACCCTTTTTTAATTTCACCCTCGGTAATTTTACCGCCCACAATCTGGCGGTTTTTTTCGGCAAAAAAGATGATAATCGCTTTGATTTTGCCAATATCGCGGCGCACCGTTTCGGCTTCCAGCGATTTTTCCATGCCACTGCGAATTTCCTGAATAAGTTCATAAATAATGTCAAATGTTTTAATTCTGACGCGCTTGGTAGAATCTTTGCTTAAAATTTGCGAAACCTTAGGTGTAATTTTGACCCTAAAACCAATAATCACCGCTTTTGAATATTCGGCCAATTTCACATCGGTTTCGTTAATATCCCCCACTTCGGTTTTTAATATCCGCAAGATAACTTGGTCTTGGGGCAAACTTTTTAACATGCCTTCAATGGCTTCAATGGACCCAGCCACATCGCCTTTCAAAATAACATTGACGATTTTTTTGTCACCGGCAACTTCAAGAACTGTTCCGGCACCAGCCCTTTTTTGCGCTTGATTTTTAAGGTGCAAAGCCGCATCTTCAGCGAATTTGTAAGTGGCAAATGTTTCCCCCACCGCCGGCACTTTTTCAAATCCAAGTACCACCACCGGTTGGCTTGGAAGTGCTTTGTCTATGATTTTACCCGAAAAATCCTGGAGTAATTTGATTTTGGCCATGGCCAAATCCGTGGCAATAATGTCTTTGCCATGCAAGGTGCCTTTTTCGACAATCACCGTGGCAATCGGGCCTTTTAGGGCGTCCATGCGCGATTCTATTACTAATCCTTGGGCCGGTACATCAAGGTCGGCGCTTAAGCCCTGCATGTCGGCTACCAGTAAAATCATTTCCAGTAATTCGTCAATGCCGGTTTTATCTTTGGCAGAAACCTCCACTGAAGGAATAACACCGCCCATGCTTTCTACTAACACATCAATTTTTGCCAATTCCCGTTTTATTTTTTCCGGATCGGCGGTGGGTAAATCAATTTTGTTGAGCACCACGATCATGGGAATTTCTGCTTTTTTAATGGCGTTAATGGCTTCTTTAGTTTGGGGCTGGACACTTTGGGCGGCATCAACTACCAGCAGGGCAATGTCGGCGACGGAAGCCCCGCGTGTGCGCATAGCCGAAAACGCTTCGTGACCAGGGGTGTCAATAAAGGTAATTTTTTTACCAGTGTGTTCTACTTCGTAAGCCCCAATATGCTGGGTAATCCCACCCGATTCTTTTTTGGTGATATTAAAATCCTTAATGGCTTCCAGGAGCGAGCTTTTGCCATGATCCACGTGCCCCAAAACCACCACTACGGGTGGCCGTTGCCATACCTGCTCAATTATTTTTTTTTCCGTGGCAGTAGGACGTTTTGGTTTTGCTGCGGGTTTTTGTTTTACCTGTTTTTTAACCATGCCATCATATTACTTCAATGCGGACCAAAATTCAACCTTGAACTGCTCCCTCTCTGTAATAATGCATTTAGGGGCCTAAGAATAAAAAAGCCCCTCTCTGTTTTAGTACAGCGAGGGGTCTGCTGGAGTATGTCTAGAACAATCCATAGTTTTCTTTCCATGTGGTAAGTGACTCACCATCAAGAACGGTAATAACATCCATCCGCCTTTTTTTAAGGACAATTAAGTATATTGGGTATGGCTTCCCATTGCTTTGAAGAGTTGCTTTTATAATTACCGTGGATCTTTTGGGGGATGGAAACTCTCGGGTAGCATTACGGACAAGACCACGTATCATTCGTCGAATTTCTTCATTGGTGAGATCGTCACCACCAAGGCACTGAAACCTCTCGCGAAACCTCATAACGGCGTGATCTGAGACAACAATTCCTCTCGGGTGTCGCGGAATACTTCTCATTGGAACTCCCTACTGAGTTTGAAAGGGCTAAAACAACTATATAATAAAATTATAAATTAGTCAAATTGCTCGGCGGTAACTGCTCACAACCCCGAGTGAAATCACAGGCAAATATGTGGATAAAAAAACGTCATTTTCCCTCGTAAAACGTGGTAAAATGAAGCCATGCCACGAGGTAAATTAAGCAACGAAAGCAGGCTTCAAATCAGGGTTACCAGACTCCAGAATAGTGTTAGAATCCTCCAAGAAAAAGTATCAAACCTGCAACGTCAAAACAAAGTTAAGGATAGAAAAATCGAAATCCTGGAAGCATTGCTGGTCAACAAAGAAGCCCAGCGCAAGGAGTTGCTTTCGTATTTGTACAAACCAGGCAAGAAAGATGGCCCAGTCAAACCCAAAGGCAAAAAACCTGGCAGTCCCGCCCATCACCGCCCAATTCCCAAAGAAGAAGATGTCAGTGAGCGCCATGAGTACCGCCTTAACAAATGTCCCATGTGCACCCACCCTGTTGGCGATGCGGTTGATACGGTAGTTAAGTGGGAAGAAGATATCGACTTAAAACCCCGGCCGATCATCAAAAAACATACCATCACTCGCCACTGGTGCGGCCACTGTGAAACATATGTGAAAGCCAAGAATATTCCCGACACCTCCCGTATCGGTATCAATGTGATGGGGTACATTTTGTACGCAAGGTATAGGCTCCGCCTGCCACTCAACAAAATCCAAGAAAGTTTAAGGGATTTGTATAACTTCAAGATATCTGAAAATGAAATCGTCCAAAAACTCAAAGAAACCCAAACCCTGTTCGGTAAAGACTACGAAGCCATCACCATTTTAATCCAAGAGGCCACGAAGGTTTATGCCGATGAAACTGGTTGGAAGATGGAAGGAAAAAGCTGGTGGCTGTGGGTGTTTGTCACTAACCGGGGCGTCCAATACGTCATTGAAGACACGCGTGGCAAAGGCGTGGTTCAAAAAGCTTTGGGAGACAAGAAAGACCGAGTTATCATTTCTGACGGTTATGCTGCTTACCAAAACCTCCCCGGCGACAAACAGCAGTGCTGGGTGCACCTGTTGCGAAAAGCCAAACTGCATTCCTTGATGCTCTACGAAGATTTAGTGGTTTTGTACAAGAAACTACTCCTTGAATTGGAAAAACCGATACCAGAAAGACAATCTGAAAAATTACTCCAAGACTTCGACCTTCTTTTAAAAAAAGAGTATTCAGATATTGAAGTCCACCTAGTCAAACAACGAATGCAAAAACACCGGCCATTTCTTTTCACGTGCTTAAAGTACGAAGGAGTTTTGCCCGAAAACAATACAGCTGAACGTGCTATTCGATTGCAGGTGGTCATGCGAAAAATCTTTGGGAGCTCACGTTCGCTGGCAGGCGTGCAAGCACATCAAGTCAATTCTTCGGTCGTTGAAACTCTGCGCCGCCAGAATCCAGACGCTTCTTTTTTCGATGTAGTCCTGCCCTTGCTTCAGAAACGTCGCTCGGGGTTGTGAGCAGTTACGCTCGGCGGTAACTGCTCACTGGCCAAATCGTCATTGCGGGGTGCACCGAAGCAGGGTACAATACTGCACCCTGCGAAGCCAGGCATAGTATTGTGCCTGGCGAAGCAATCCCATCGTCACTCTTGTTTAGATTGCCGCGTCGTCCACGATTGCGATCGGGACTCCTCGCAATGACGGCCGGAAGGCGCACGAGGTGTGAGGGGTTACGCTCGGCGGACGTTATCTTATTGAATTGTTTTCCACATAAATACTTTTCTTATTGTAAAGGGTATGTGGTACAATTAATAAAAGTGGCGATCCGAATAATCCGAATTTGCATCCGAATGTTCCGAATACGTCGTTACGTTATTAGGATCATTCGGATGATATTCGTCCCGATGTCCCGACTTCGGTCGCGGACATACGGGATCCCGTATAAATTTAATGAAATTAAATTTATCGGGATAAATTAGGATCGCCCTCGCGAAGCGACTATGAAGGTTGACCCTGACAAATTATTAAAATTTATTTTGGAAGCGGGCCTCATTACCGAAAAGCAGTTTGCCGATGTCCTGGCAAAGAGCAAAAAGTCCAACCAAGAAGTGGCAGACATCTTGGTTTCTGACAAATTAATTACCCAAAAAGAACTGATAAAAATAGAGGCCTATATTTTGGGAATTCCTTTTATCAATTTGGAAGGCGAAGTCATCGCCCCCGCTATTTTAAAAATTATTCCCGAATCCATTGCCCGGGCCCACAACATTGTGGCGTTTCGAAAAAATGACAACAACTTGGAAGTGGCCATGGTAGACCCCGAGGATTTACGCACCATTGCCTTTATTGAAAAAACCATGCCGTCGATAAAAATTCTGCCCCGATTAACTACTCCAGAAAGCATTAAAAATGTCTTGGGCCAGTACCAAAAAACCCTGGAAACGGAATTTAAAGATATTATCCAGTCAAGCGACCAAACGGAAATTAAGCACATTAAGGAGGGGGACCTATACGAGGGGAAAGAAGAAATAAAAAAAGCGGCTGAAGATGTGCCAATTATAAAAATTGTCGATACCCTACTCAAGCACGCTATTTTGCAAGATACCTCCGATATCCATATTGAGCCGCTCGAAAAAGAAGTAATCGTGCGTTACCGGGTTGACGGCATTTTGCACGATGTGATGACTTTGCCCATTTCCACGGCGCTTGGCATTGTGGCCCGCATCAAAGTGCTTTCCAATTTAAAGCTCGACGAACATCGCCTACCCCAAGACGGCCGTTTTAAAATTGAAACTAATGAATTTAAATATTCAGTGAGGGTTTCGGTATTGCCGGTGTTTAATGGTGAAAAAATTGTGATGCGGCTCTTGGCTGAAAACACCAAGTCCGCCTCGTTGGATAAATTGGGTTTTTCAGGGAAGGTATTAAAACAAATTCAGGATAACTTACAAAAATCCTCAGGTATGATATTGATTACCGGTCCTACGGGGTCGGGAAAAACCACTACCTTGTATGCCATGATGGAAATTCTTAATACCCCCGAGGTGAATATTTCCACCGTAGAAGACCCCATTGAATACCGAATGCCTCGGGTTAATCAAACCCAGGTCAATGCCCAGATTGGCTTGACGTTTGCGGCGGGACTGCGTGTTTTGGTGCGGCAAGACCCGGATATTATCATGGTGGGAGAAATCAGAGACGATGAAACCGCGGGCCTGGCCATTAACGCCGCGCTGACCGGGCACCTGGTGCTTTCTACCCTGCACACCACTGAAGCGGCGGGTGCCATTCCGCGCCTGATTGACATGAAAGCTGAGCCATTTTTAATTTCCTCAACCGTGGATTTAATTATTGCCCAGCGACTGGTACGGAAATTCGCCGGTGAAAAAGAAAAATATACATTAAATGCTTCTGAATTAGCCAATGTGCAAAAATATTGCAACCTGGAAAAGATTTTGAAAATTTTAAAAGAGGATAAAATAGTAAAACCAAAGGCGGCCGTAAAAGACATTGAATTTTATCGGCCCAAGCCGGGAAAGGATTCAAGCGATGGATACAAAGGGCGGCTGGGGATTGTGGAGGTTTTGAGGGTGAGTGAGCCCATTCGCGAATTAATTATAAAAAGATCCAGCACCCGCGAAATTGCCAATCAGGCCATACAAGAGGGCATGCGTACCATGGTGGAAGACGGATTTGTTAAAGCGGCGCTGGGACTGACATCGATTGAGGAAATCTTGAGAGTGATCACCGAATAAAACATTTGACAATTGACATTTGACAATTGACCAGCGTTTCGTTGGTCAAATGTCAATGGTTAATGGTCAATGGTAGTTTAACGTGCCCAACTATTTTTACACCGCCAAATCATTTGACGGCCAAACCAAAACCGGAACCCTATTTGCCAACGATATTATGCAGCTTGCCAAGGCCTTAAAAGCCGAAAATATGCTGCTGATTAAGGCAATTTCTTCTGACCAAAAAAAGAAGGGGTCTTGGAATATGCTAATCCCCTCGTTTGGCGTAAGCACCAAGGAAAAAATCATGATGACAAGGAATTTATGGATCATGTTTTCAGCGGGACTGTCTTTGGTAAAAATTTTCGACATTTTATCGGCTCAAACAAAAAACACCAAGTTAAAAAATATTATGCTCAATGTGAATGTTATGCTTAATAAAGGGGAATCGTTTTCTGACGCTTTGGCAAGGTATCCCAAGGTCTTCAATGACTTTTTTTTAAGCATGGTAAAGATTGGGGAAGAATCAGGAACGCTTGAGGCAACATTTGAAATATTGTCCAACCACATGGACCGCGACTGGGAACTAAAATCGAAAATACGGGGGGCGCTCATTTATCCTTGCATCATTTTAATTGTCATGGGCGGAATTGGCATTGTGGTCTCAACTTTCGTGTTGCCGAAATTTTCTTCTTTTTTACTGGGCATGAATATCCCCCTGCCTCTTTACACTAGAATTTTAATTGGCCTTGGCACCTATTCACAGCGGTATTGGTATTTGTCGCTGGTGATTCCCGTGGTTTTGGCATACGCCTTTTTTATGGCCATGAAGACCCGGACGGGGCGATTGACCCGGGATACCATACTCTTGCGCGTACCACTGCTTTCTTCTTTTATTAAAAAGTCCAACGCTACAATCATTATAAGATCCTTAAGTTCATTGAATAGTTCTGGCATTTCTTTGGTGCGGTCATTGGAAATTACGGGTGCTACGGCACCAAACATTTACTTTAAAAATGCCCTCAATAATGCCATAGAAAAAGTAAAAAAGGGAGAAAAATTATCCAATGCGTTAAAACCCTACGCAAAAATTTTTCCTTTTGGGGCGATTGATATGATGGAGGTGGGTGAAGAAACGGGAAAAACGTCACTGGTATTAAAAAAACTGGCTGAATTTTATGAGCAAGAAGTGATTGAAGAGACCAAGAATTTTTCTGTTATCATTGAGCCGCTCTTGTTGATTTTTCTGGGGCTCGTAGTGGCCTTCTTTGCCATTTCAATTATTGAACCGATGTATTCGTCATTAAAAAGCATTTGACCATTGACATTTGACTTTTGACTGACGAAAACGAGCAGCATTTGATAATTGACATTTGGCTTATGGCTTATGAAAAAATTTAGATTCCGACAATTTCAAATCTATAAAGATGCCCTACAATTTCAAAAAGAATTAAAGAATTTGAGCCGGGAAAAATTTCCAAGGGAGGAGCAATTTTGTTTAACTTCTCAATTATGGCGCGCATTAGATTCTATTATTTTAAATATCGCGGAGGGCGCCGATAGAGGAACCGATAAAGACTTTGCGCATTTTTTAAATATTTCACATACCTCGCTAAATGAAGTTGTGGCTTGTTTGGACTTAGCAGTGAGTAACAGTTATATTCCCGAAAATGAAAATAATATCTTCTTAATAAGAGCAGAGAATCTGGCAAATCAAATTACCGCCTTTAGAAGAAAATTATTAAAAGAACCCACTAAATAGAAGATAACAATTGACGTTTAACTATTAACAGGTGACTAAAAAACATCTGTGAATAGTCAAAGGTCGATTGTCAAAGGTCAAATGTCAAATGTCAAATGTTCCATGTTTTATGCGTCTGGTTTTACCTTACTTGAGTTAATGATTGTCTTAACTATTTTAGTCACGGTGGGGGCCGTTGTTATTCCTTCCGTCGCGCTGCTGCAAAAAAACCCAAAACTGACCAATACGGCCGAGGAGGTCATTGGCGCACTAACAACGGCTCAAAATAAAACCGTATCATCGGAGGGAAATAGCCAATACGGTGTTTTCATTAAAACCACGGCCTCTCCTCACCAATATATTTTATTTAAGGGAGCAAGCTATGCTTCACGCGAGACCTCTTTTGATCAACCGTTTTCTATTCCTGCCACAGTTGAATTTTATACGATTGACGGAGGAGTCGGGGAGGTGGTATTTGATAAATTAACTGGCGCTACTGCCAATGTTGGAAATATTTCTTTACGCTTAAAGGATGCGCCCGCTCAAACCAAAATTATTTACATAAGCGAAGCAGGGACGACAAGTTATACGGCGCCTTCAATTCCCTTGGATACCCGCACCAAGGATTCCCGCCATGTGGATTTTAATTATAGTCGAACTATCAATACTGTTACTGAAAATATCGTCCTAACATTCAATGGTAATTTTGTGCAAACTATTCCTGTGAATGATAACATAAACGATGGTCAGATTGACTGGCAAGGGACTTTTAATATTGGTGGACAAAACCAAACGGTGGTAATTCATACCTTAAGATTAAACAATCCCGACACCCGTTTTTCGGTATTTCGAGATCGAAGATTGAACACCAAAACCCTTGCTATAACCCTTTCTGGCGATGCAACAGGCACTTTGGCAGAATATTCGGCCGATGGTTTAACCACCAGCTTCGATTCCATTTACGTTGATAATTTTGAGTGGCAATAACACCATTTTTACTAAAGACCTACTGCGTAAAGGTTTTCGTAGCGAGCCGCGCATATTTTGTAGCGAGAAAAGCAAAGCGCGAAGAGGCATATTGAACTTAAATCTGTCGATGAGCGATTGGCTTTTCGCAGCCAAAATATGCGCGGCGCAGTAGAAAAATCTTTACGCAGTAGGTCTTAAGTAAAAATGAAATTTCAAATTTCTAATTTCTAATTTCTAATAATAAGGTGTCGAAATTTTCACAAAGGAAAATTTCGACGGATTTAATCATTTCAAATTGATTTCAAATTTCAAATTTCAAATTACAAATTCCAGCAGAGGGTCTATTCTTTTGGAGGCGTTCATTGCCGTGATGGTCATCGGTATTGTTTTTGCGCTGCTGCTGGATGTCGCCGCCCTGTCACTTAAAACATCCACATTTGTGCGCCAGAGCAGCCAGGCCAATTTTATGGCCAAGGAGTCCATGGAAACCGTGCGGAGCTTTCGAGATGGAACAACTTGGGCCTCAAATGGTCTTGGAACTTTAAACACCGGAGCTGCCAATCCGTACTATTTTATCCTTAACACTGGGACAAACCCCGCAACCTGGACATTATCATCCGGAACAGAAACCGTAGGAATTTTTACCCGGAACATTGTTTTTGACAAAGTGTCGCGCGATCCTACCACTCAACACATTGAAAGCATCTATAATGCTTCTCATGATGACCCTAATACCCGGAGGGCTACCGTTACCGTCAGTTTTTTGTCAAAAACACTGACGTTAGTTAGCTATTTTACTAATTGGAAATAACAAAATAACCATTAACAATTAACATTTGACAATTAACCATTAACCGAAAGCGAAGTCGGTGTTAAAGGTCAAATGTCAATGGTTAAATGTTTTAATGGTCAATGGTCAAATGTCAAAGGTTAAATGTTCACAAAGCGGGTTTACCTTGCTGGAAATAATTATTTACTTTGCCGTTGTTTCATTGGTACTACTATTAACTAGTTCTTTTATCTTTTACTTTATGCGGGCCGACTACCAAACTCAGGGCAATCGGGAAGTGCTGGACAACGCCAGGCGGGCCTTGGAGATAATATCCTTTGAAGTCAACGGCGCCACCGGCATTTATACCCCCACTACCGCCGCCACCCAGCTTTCCCTGGAAACACCCCGCTATTTGCCCCAAGGAGAAACCACTACATACATTGATTTTTTTGTATGTGGCACACGCCTTTGTTTAAAAAAAGAGTCACAAAGTCCCATATTTTTAACTTCAGATACCGTCCAGGTCAACAGCATTGCCTTTACCCAAATTTCTATTAATGGCGCCATGTCAATTAGAACAAACCTTGCCCTTCAATACAAAAATACCCTCGGCGCTCTTCAACCAGCAGTAACGTTGTATTCGACGGCCTCGTTAAGAAAATATTAAATAGACCTGTTGCGTATTAAGGATTGTCGCGAAAATTGAAGATTTTGGATCAGAAATTTGATAGAATTTTTCGGCTTGCCTCCAGGCCCGGAGATGGGGAAATTTGTTGCTACAAATTTACCCACATCTTGACCGAAAAATTATTGAAAATTTCTGGCCAAAAGATGCAATTTGCAGCAAATCCTTAATACGCAACGGGTCTAATATAGGACTTGCGCGCTTGCGCCGCTCCTTGAGATTGCTTCGCTGCGGCTCGCAATGACGCAAATACGCAAACCCCAAAATCGTAACATCGTGAATTATGTTCAACAACACACTAAAAAATCAGCGAGGGTTTATTGCTTCTATTACCACCTTATTGGTTTTGATATTTATATTAAGCATTGCCACAAGTATGAGCGTATTGGTGTTTGGCCGCCAACGAATTTCCACCAATACCGTAAACTCCACCCAGTCATATTACACCGCCGAGGCGGGTGTCGAGGATTCACTGTTGCGGCTAAAAAACAATCCCCAAATGTCCCCCTTGTCGTATAGTTTAACCATTAATAATTCGACGGCCAATGTGGTTATTCCCGCTATTGTGGGGGGGTCCCGAACCATTTCTTCTCTGGGGAGCAAGATTGGCCTCACTAAAAAAACCGAGGTGGTGTATACCCTAGATAGCGAAGGCGTTTCTTTCTTTTACGGTGCTCAAATAGGCGAAGGAGGGTTGCAAATGTCCAATAGCAGCCGGATCAATGGCAGCGTATTTTCTAATGGCAACGTTGCGGGCTCGGGAAGCGCAACCATTGAAAATGATGTCATTGTTGCCGGTAATGGACACACCTTAAGCGGCATGCGCGTAAAAGGAAATGCCACGGTATACAGTTGCCTTAATTCTACGATTGACGGCAATTTAACGTATGTCAGCGGAGGAACCAATACCTGTACCGTAGGTGGCAGCATTGTGGTGCAAAGCGATGAAATTGAGTCGCAGCCCATGCCGATTTCCCAGAGCCAAATCACCGAATGGAAAAACGATGCCCTTGCCGGCGGCACCATGGGAAACGTCACCCTTTCAGGGAGCCAAACCATGTCGTTGGGCCCTAAAAAAATTAACGGCAATTTATCTATTAGCAATAGCGCGGTACTCACCTTGACGGGAACTGTGCATGTTACCGGTAACATTACCATAAGCAATAGCGCAAAAATAAAGTTAGCCAGTTCCTATGGCTCTTTGAGCGGGGTTATTATTGCCGATGGAACTATTTCCCCCAGTAACTCTTCTGCATTGCAAGGGTCCGGCCAAACCGGAAGCTACCTATTAGTGCTTTCCACCAATACATCGAATTCAGCCATTGCGGTGGGCAATAGTGCTTCGGGAGCCATTTTTTACACCTCCGCCGGAGGCATTAGCGTATCTAACAGTTTCAGCGCCCGCGAAGTAACGGGTTATAAATTAATTATGAGCAACAGCGCTACCATTACCTACGAAAGCGGACTAGCAAATGTCTTTTTCTCTAGTGGACCGACTGGCGGTTGGAAGGTCACTGATTGGCAGGAAAAGTGACATTCCCCGGATTTCTTTATCAAGTATTTTAATGGTACAATAAAAAGAAACTCTAAATTCTAAATCCTAAACTCTAAACAAATCACAAATTCCAATGTTCTAAATTTCAAACCGTTTTAGAATTTAGAGTTTAGAATTTAGAATTTCGTTTTCTTTTTAGGATTTAGAGTTTAGAATTTAGAATTTCGTTTTCTTTTTAGGATTTAGAGTTTAGAATTTAGGATTTC
Source organism: Candidatus Staskawiczbacteria bacterium RIFCSPHIGHO2_02_FULL_42_22 (assembly GCA_001820175.1). Classification (GTDB taxonomy): domain Bacteria; phylum Patescibacteriota; class Minisyncoccia; order Minisyncoccales; family Staskawiczbacteraceae; genus VGLO01. The sequence goes on from MHOT01000010.1 coordinate 50,054, forward strand.
TTTTACGAATATGGCTAGATTTTTATCATTGGAAAAAGAAGTATTTGGGTTGGACATCAGTGATTTGTCGTTGAAAATTATAAAACTTAAAAAAAGGGGGGATTTTTTTAGTGTAACATCATATAACCACATGGATATACCGTCCGGAATCATAGAAAAAGGGGTGATTAAAAAAGAAGACGACTTAGTGAAAATAATTATCGCGGCATGTAAAAACGCGAAGGGGCAAAAACTGAATACGCGCTACGTTATATCTTCCTTGCCGGAAGAACGATCTTTTTTACAGGTAATCCAGATGCCAACCATGGAGCCGGAAGAATTGCGTCTGGCTGTTCCCTTTGAAGCGGAAAATTACATCCCTTTGCCAATGGACGATGTGTACCTTGATTTTGAAATTACTACCCCTGCTAAAAATCACGTAAACCACCTTGATGTGCTGATTGCCGCCATGCCAAAAAAAATTGTAAATTCGTACGTATCGTGCCTTAAAAAAGCGGGCCTGGTGCCCGTGGCGCTTGAGGTTGAAGGGGAAGCAATCGCTCGCGCCCTAATAAAAGATGACAACAGCATTGCCCCGGTAGTCCTCATTGATTTTGGAAAAAACGGTACCGATTTTATTGTCTTTGCGGGGCACTCCATACAATTTACCTGCTCAATTCCTATTTCAAGCCACCAACTGACCCAAGTCATTGCCAAAGCGCTGCAGATAGAAACCAGAAAGGCCGAAAAATTAAAAATGAAATTTAACCTTGATATACCGGCCAAAGATGCCCGATCAAAAAAAATCTTTCTTGCCATGGAGCCGATACTTAACGAATTAACAAATCAGATTAAAAAATACCTTAATTTTTACCAGGAACACGCTTCCCACGGACACCGCGATGTGCCGGAAACAATACAAAAAATTTTTATTTGCGGTGGCGGAGCAAACTTGCAGGGCTTAACCGGATTCCTCTCCCAAAAGTTGCACGTTACTGCGGAGCTTAAGGATTTTTGGGCCAATGTTTCTTCTCGACAACTGCAAGACGGGGTAAATAAAAATTTTTTATCGTTTGCCACTGCGCTAGGGCTTGCCCTGCGGGGCTTCAAGAATAGCGAATAGTAAATTAGTGAGTAGTTTGTACTCGTTCTACTCACTACCAACTACCAACTAACATGATCAACCTTCTTCCTCCCGGGGAAAAACAAAAATTAATCACCGAAACCAACCAGAAAGTGATTATTATTCTGGGTCTTGTCGCCCTAGTGCCTTTAGTGTGCGTTATGTTGGTACTGTTATCACTGAACTTTTATCTGTTGGGAGAAATTAATTCAAAAAACATTATTTTGGCTCAAGCCCAAAAAACCTACCAGACCCCGGATTTTTTAATGGTTACAAATGAGATGAAAAAAAAGAATGCCACCATGATTTGGTTATCATCTTTTTATAATAAAGAAATGAATATGTCAGATGTTTTACAGCAAGTATCGGGATTTGCTTTTCCCGAAGAAGTATACTTAACCAACCTTTCTATCATCCGTCAAGACGATGAAATATTAAAAATATCGGCAACGGGCTTTAGCCAATCCCGGGACGATCTTTTGGTATTCCAAAAAAAGATCCAAGAACATCCGGCCATTAAGGAACTCTCTTTTTCCCCTGAAAGCTGGGTAAACGCGCAAAACGCCACGTTTCAATTAACATTTCAAGTACAACAATAATTCTTTTTTCACTAATTGAGTTTGGTAGATAATGCGATGTCGTCATTGCGAGGAGTCCCGATCGCAATCGTGGACGACGAAGCAATCTTAAGGGCGAACTGAGATTGCTTCGCTGTGGCTCGCAATGACAAGGAAAAACTATTATTTTAAGCCCATAATTATGCGTACGTTATCGCTTAGTAAAATACGTATTACCTTGATTGCATGTTGCCTTGCAATGCTTCTTGCAGTGTTTTTTATTTGGCTACTGTGGATCAATGTTTCCAAGAACACCGGTCAGTTAGTTGCCATAAAAAATAGTACCGTAGAGCTGCAAATGCAAAATGACGAAATTGAACGTTTTAAGAAAAATTACAACACCTATAAACCAAATCTGGATGCGATTGAAAAGTTGTTTGTGGATCCAAGAAATCCGGTGGATTTTATTGAATTCTTGGAAGATACTGCCGCGTCCTCCAATTTACAGTTTTATGTTTCCCTGGCAAAAGACGCCAAACTTGAGGCAAACGGCATTGGGTTTCGAATTTCAGTGTCCGGTAATTTTTTTGATATAGTACGTTTTACCAATAACATGGAACATGGGCCGTACCTTATTAGTATTAAAACCGTCACTTTGGGCCAGCTTTCAGGCAAAGATGAGGCAACGCAGTTGTCGGGAAACATAGACGCTAATTTTTTAATACAGGTATTTACATCAATATGAAATTCAACGTGTCAGAATTATTTAAAGCAAAAAAAGATGCTATACGGAAAATTCCCTTTACTTTGGCATCCCATGCTTTTTTAATCATGGTATTTTTTATTTTTTTAGTTATAATGGTAGGAGCGCTTTTATTTTACCAACACGGCGTATGGTTGGCGCGAAAAGTACCGGAACCTGCCGGAACTATTGTTCGGTTCAACGAAGCGGCATACAAAGCCATATTGCAAGAATGGCAGGGTCGCCAACAATCCCTTGGCGAGCCCCTGGGCGAGAAATATATAAATCCTTTCTATAGCGTCACGCCATAATAGAAAATCTAAATCCTAAATTCTAAACTCTAAATTCTAAAACGGTTAGAGTTTAGAATTTGTTTGCAAACCGTGAATCACGAAATGCTTTCGAGGGATTTTCTCCAAATTTTGAGCGAAAATGTGATAGAATTCTGAGGCATAGCAAGCTCTGCCGAAGAATTATAATTTGCTAAGCGAGAGAGAAAAAGAAGAATAGCAATTATTCTTTTTCGAACGAGCGACAAATTATACTAGGTATAGCGCATTTGCAGCCAAAATTTGGAGAAAAGACCCGAAAAGTCTTTTCAAACTGGCATTTCGTGATTCAAGGTTTAAGCAAAAGTATTATGAATAAAGTCAATAAAAAAGTGTTAATTGTAGAAGACGATGAGGACTTCATTTTTATCCTTGAAAAAAAGTTTACCATGGAGGGGTTTTCGGTTCTGAAAGCAAAAGATGGCGAAGAAGGGATGGCGGTGGCTAAAAAAGAAAAACCGGATTTGGTTATCACCGATATCTTAATGCCTAAAATGGACGGCATCGTTATGGCAAAAAAAATACGGGAAACAGATCCTGATGTACCCATTATTTTTTTAACCAACATTAAGGATGTTGACTACACTATCCCTGTGCAAAAGTCAGACAAATTTGAATACCTAATCAAGTCCGACACCCGGATTGACGACATCGTTGCCAAAGCAAAAGCCACCCTGAAAGTATAACAAAAAAGACATTCGCAAAATGTCTTTTTTGGTACATGGCCGGCGGACTTTGTCTGTCGAGCCCACTATGGCAGTCGAAGGCGGAGAGTAGTGGATGACGTTAGAACCTATTTCCAAAGCACCACCGACCGCTTCTTTATTCCAATGCTATCATTGGAAACAGCTAAAATCAATTAGAATTTTTACTATCCTACGCTACTACTCACTATTGTTTTGTAATAAAAAGCCCCAGAAGTCCAAAGGACGACTGGGGTCTATTGTTTTTATTATTTTGAAAGGACTTTATTTGCTCTGCTGCATTTTTTCCTTCGCCTCTTTAAGGTAGCCATCGTAAGTGGCAAGTTCAATGGTGCTATACAGAGTTGCGGAAACTTCGGGCAGCTCATTCTTAATCAGAGTGAGCATAGCAATGAGGCAGGCTTCGGGGTTTTCTCGTGCCTTTTTCATTTTTTCTTCACCAAAGTGTCCCATCACTTCTTCCACCAGTTGAGCTGTCGCTTTGGTAAGCATAGCGTTCTCCTTTCAGAGTGGGTTGGAAACCTGATTAAACAGGTTTGGTCGGTTTGACCACATTCAACACTAAATCAAACAAGCTCGTAACCCAGATTTCGTCTTCTCTCATTTCCTCTCTCACTACCCTTTTCCAAAAATTCCTAACAAGGTAGCAAAAGACGAATATCTCCCGATTGTCTAACCACTTACCCGTTTCAATCGCAATGTCGGGGTAGTATTTTTTAGCAAAGATTTCTTTCTTTTTCGGCCAAGGCTTGTGCCTTGCCATAAACTGGGCTTGTTCCTCTTTGCCCCACACCTTGTGGTCATAAAGACGACCGTGCTGGGAGATAATCCAGAAGAGAATGGCTCGCAAAACATCAGAGCACTCTTCGTCAGCCGCTTGCTTGGCGAACGAACTCTCAAAGCGGAACATCACCCGAACTACTTGGGTCGCCTCCTCTATGAGTTCTACCGGGTTTTACTTTCGTCAAACCATACGCCGTCAACGGAGTAGGTTGACCAACCCGTGAAAGGAGATTTATACATCTCAATTCTTTCAAGGGCTTCGTCCACAGAGGGCAAGGTGCGACTAAACTTAGGAAAAGTATAGCGACTGGGCTTGAACAAATCGGGAAAAGCCTGAAATTCATTTATCAGTTTTTCCACATTGTCTTGCAAATATCTTTTGACCAGATTTTCGTCGTGTCCTTTGCGTAGAGCATTAAAGATTGCTCCGTAGTAAGCCGCTCTCTTGGGAAAGTAAATTTCAACAAACAATCCTCGTTCGCTTGAATTGAAGAAATAAACCTTTTCTGGTGCTGGCATACACACATCCTTTCTTTGGGAAAAGTGAATTTCACTATGTCAAAGACCTGCCTGTCTTATATCAATTTTATAGCATAAAGTCAAAAATGGCTATGCGATTTTATTTAAGTCGCCATTTAGAACCATATTGGTCATAGCACTGATTTCATCGGAATAAGAAAGGTATGGCACAGGATTAAGTAAAAATACTTTCTTGTTATGGACGTGAGCAAACCCCATTTCCATTAAAGAATTTCCACCGATATAGTTTTTAACACCTTTTTTATCGTAATTTAACACTAAAATAGCATCTGAATTAGTTATGAGTTCATAATGCTTACGGATAAAATTATTGGCTATTTTCCTTTCTGCACTTTCAGAACCGCTTACTTTTTCCATTTTGCCTTCCGCATAGTTATCAGTGCTTTCGGGGATAAAACAAATATGCCCCAGTTTTTCTAATTGGTTTTTTGTGTCCAACATTTCTTTAGCAAAAGCCATACTACCGCAAATGGTTATTTTCATAGTTTCTTTTAGCTATCCAGAGATTTATTAGCGTAAAATTTTACCGCATTATTGATATTAAATTCTGCTTTTTCTAAATCATCCTTGCTAAACCAGCGAATATCGTTATGCTCTTCTTTGTTATGGATAAATTTATCTGATTTGGCTTTTGCAAAATACACCAGCCCGATGTGCTTGTGGGTGTCTGATATTTTATGGATGTCTAAAAAGGATGGTGTGTATAAAAACTTAGTATCTTGTGCTTCAATCGTTGGTTTTTCATTTAATACTTCTATTTCTAATCCGCATTCTTCCTGCACTTCCCTAAATAGTGCTTGGTCAGTATCTTCATTAAGTTCTATGTGCCCGCCGATTGCCAGCCATCTGTTGAGTTTCTTGTGGTGTATCAAAAGAACCTTATCGTTGTAGATGATAAATACATTAACCACAAAATCTATTTGCTCGTGGATGTGTGCCATATATTGTTTTACTATACTATAACAAAAATCTCCCGTTTCTGGGAGTTTTTATGGAGTAGCACTCTTGGTGCACCCGTAAGCCACCGCCCTTTGCGGAGGGTGGGATTTCCCTCCGGTAAATTTCCTGACGGAAATTTCCTTCGGGTCTGCCCTCACAGCCCTCGCCTTTCGTCCCGTCCCCAGGCGGGACTCAAACTCGCGCTTTGCTCCGGGCTTCAAATCCCACCAATTTAAAATGTTAGCCAGAAAAAATCTGGCTAACATTATTAAAGCGGAGAGGGTGGGATTTGAACCCACGAGACCCTTGCGGGCCATAGTTTTCGAAACTATTCCGTTAAGCCGCTCCGGCACCTCTCCATTATCATAGATAATACTACATTGTTAACAAAAAACGGCAGAGAGCCGTATTTTTGTTGAAAATTCGAAATTTAATTTGTAGCGGTTTCCTCTTTTTTTGTAATTACCTTATACCAATCGTTGTAGTCATAAATATCCTGAATAATAATGCCAGAAATAATTCCTAAAAGAAATGTGGGCAGGTAATAGCGATCAATAACCCATATAATTCCCAAAAGGACAATTCCAATGATCCAGTGGTGGAGGTGAATTTCCCATTTGCCAAAGTCCAAAAATATTCCGTCTATTTTGCCATTGTGAACAAACGCGGTGCAAAAAACCTTGCAAAGGAGATATCCGATGATAACCCCCCCCGTAAAAGATAGAGAGTAGTAAAAAGAGGTGACAAGAACGACGGCCGGCAGCATCATTTTAACTTTCGGCCGCTTATTTTCAGAAGAATAATGATTGAGTTCGGTCATAATTATTGCTTTGTTGATCTCCTAAAAATGCTGTAAATTAATCTATTTTAAGCTCAAAATCGAGTATTTTCAAGATATCCACTATTCCTTAATGATACTCATTTTTGGGGACTAAGTCAATATTGGCAAGATCACTTATCCACAAGGCCAAAAACCCCGCTTTTTTGGTAAAAAAACGGGGTTTTTAGGATAGCAAATGACATTAAGAGTTGTGCCCGAGTCCAAATCTTATCACGATTTTTAAGGACCTAAACCATATATGGAACAAACATTATGAAACCGCACTAAAGTTGCCCGCGGTTTCATAATGTTTGTTCCATAGCTATAGTAAAGGAGAAGTTGACTGAAATAAGGCAATTGAGAGTTTAATTTCTCACAATCCTTCATAATCGGGATCATCAGTAAAAAATCTTTTTCTGACTTCCTGATTTGGCATTGAGAAAAGCTTTTCCCATTTTTTTATTTTACTCAAATCTACTTTCAAAGCCCACTCATACCCACGTTGATGAATTAAAGCTTCTGATCGTCTGTCGCGCACCATCTGGATTACTCTTTCTGCCTTGATAATATTAGGATCATTTTCCGACATTGATTGCTTCCAGTCGCCCACAATATCTTCCATAAGCTCGGCATTTTTACGTAAGGCTCCTGTTAATTTTAGGGCTTGTTTTTTTGGCATGACCTTTCTTTGATTATCTTCATACATTGCTAAGCTAGAATGATCTTTTACTGATTGTTCGAATAGTCTTCTGCCCAAAAAACCAAAGAACTCTTCGGTTATTAGTTCATCAGTTACCTTATCTGATTCAGGACGAAGATGCTCTCTATAAAAATGAGCTAACTCTTCTGACATTGAACTACCTCTCACTATATCTTCCAGATCTCTCGCGGCAATGATATTTGCTTCCACTACTTCGCCAGTATCTCTGTCCATACCCTTTCTTGCATACATTGTTCGTCCTTTTGCATTAGCTTCATTTTTTGAATCAACAATAACTCTTGGTAAATCTTCAGCGGAAAATGAAAAACCATAACGTTCAGTGAAATCCATATTAATTTGATCTATAACAATTGTTCCCACCTGACCAGATGCGGTATCAACATCGATTCCTCGGCTTTCAGATTCTTTTCTAATTTTTTCAACAAGTAAAGACTGTAAAGGAGATAGCGGCTCTTCCCCATAATCTTTCTCAATATCAGTGCTCATTCTTTCTATTTTTGCACTTTGATTTTGCCACTCCTCAAGTTTTGATTTTTTATCTTTTTCTCTAACTATTACTGGTTCTTGTTCCAATACCTTCACCTCTCCCTTATTTTTCATTGCTTGAACTACCGTCTCGTTTCTATCATCAATATCCTGTCTCTCCTCATCAGTTAATCCTTGATACCAATCATAGTATTTATTAATTTCTTCTTGAGTCGCATTTTCATTAAGACCCAATCCTAAAGCAGCTCTTCTGCGCGATTCCTCCCTATCCGCATCAACTCGCTGCCTATCCTCATCGGATAAATTCTTATACCACTCAAGCGTTTTATTGATTTGTTCTTCGGTTGCATTTTTGTAGAGACCGAACCCCAGAGCTTTTTCCCTGAACTCATTTTCAGCTTGTTCTTTTTCAATTCTTTTTTTAATTTCTTGTGGGATTTCCTCATTTTCTGCGTTTGCAGCTATCTTCTTCAATTCTTCCGATATTTTTCTTTGTTCAGGCGTTTCTTCTTCATGGCCTTCATTTTCTAATTTTTCTATATTTATCATATTCCTATATTATTACTTTCATTGAAATTATACCAAAAAATCGCCCGAAAGGCGATTTTTATACTAACAATCAGGTGATGCCCTCGGTAGGAATCGAACCTACATCAGAGATTTAGGAAACCTCCGTCCTGTCCATTGAACGACGAGGGCCAGTTATGATGGAATTATTCTAATTGCTCTAATTAACCTAATTATTCTAATCAATCCGCCGGCTGGCGGACCAAATAAGTGAATGCCTAATTTCTAAACCGTTTTAGAATTTAGAGTTTAGAATTTAGAGTTTCAAACTTGGGATTTGATTAGGTCAATTAGTATAATTAGGTTAATTAGAAATTAACTATACTCTATCCCAAAAATTGTATATTTTCAATAAAGTTGATAAAATATAAGTAATCCAAAGTAAATAGTATGTCAAGATTTCCCATTATAAAAATTGCCAAGAAAGTGTGTCCGGCGGTAATTAGCGTTATCGTTTCCAAAGATCTTCCCAAGGTGGAGGACTTTTACAGTTTTCCCTATGGCGGCAAAGAGTACATTATGCCCATGATCCAAAAAGATGGTTCCGGGGTGGTGGAAAAAACTCAAATTGGCGGCGGTTCGGGGTTTATTATCTCTTCCAACGGCTATGTATTAACTTCAAATCATGTGGTGGCCGATATGACCGCTGAATACACGGTAATTGTTGATCCGGAACACAAATATCCGGCCAAAATTTTGTCACGAAACCCCATTAATGATGTGGCAGTGTTAAAAATAGAAGGAAAGAACTTTCCGTTTATCCCGCTTGCTAATTCCGACCATATTCAAATAGGTGAAGACGTGGTGGCCGTAGGTAACCCTTTGGGAGAATTTACCGATACCTTGTCGGCTGGCATTGTTTCTGGCCTTTCCCGCTACATTACCGCTTTTGGGGGAACTGATCACCAAATGCAAAACCTGCGGGGATTAATACAGACCGATGCGGCTATAAATCCTGGTAATTCTGGAGGGCCGCTGGTAAACATGAAAGGGCAGGTCATTGGCATTAACACCGCCATGATTATGGGTGCGCAAAATATTGGTTTTGCTATTCCTATTAATTATGCCAAAAAGGATTTAGACCAAGTAAGAAAATATGGCAAAATTGTGGTGCCTTTCCTAGGTATAAAATACGTGATTATTTCCAAGGAAATGGCCAAGGCCAACAAATTATCTGTTGAGGATGGCGCTTTGGTGGTACGCGAGGCCTTGGGTGAGCATCCGGTCATTAAGGGTTCGGCTGCTGATAGGGCTGGCATTAAGGAATTTGATATTTTAGTGGAATGCAACGGAGAAAAAATTACGACTCAAAATCCGCTGATGCAAGCATTACAAAAATGCAAAATTGGGGAAGAGACCGTATTTAAGGTCTTGCGCGATGGGAAGGAGTTAATACTGAAGGCGGTGCTTTCGGAAAAGGAGTAGAAAGGTTTTAGGCCAGCCGAGGCAAAGAAATGTTGCAACATTTCTTTGCCTCGGCTGGCCTTTGCAAACCTTGGTGGCTCATTAACAATGAAAGAGGGTTAACTGTGATACAAAATCTCAAAAGGGCGCCGTATATTTGCGGAGGATTAACCGGATTACGCGAGGGAATAAAAAAATCAGCGAAAGTATTTTACGAAAGAGTCGCAGAGGCGCTTGAGGACATTACCGGACAAAGGCCGTTTGTGCCCCATAAGCATTATGATCCCGAAGAACATAAGGATTTTACTCCGGCCCAAGTGGATGCGGCAGAGCGGCAACAGGTATGCTGTCATACTTCGGTGGTAATCGCCGTAACTCTGGCGCCTTCATGGGGTGGTGGCATTGAGGTGGAAATGGCCAATCACGCCGGAGTACCGGTCATTTTGCTATGCCAGGAATACATGCTCGACCAACGGTTAATTTCGCGGCTCTTGCGTGGAAACCCCGCCGTCAAAATGGTTATATTATACGCCAACGAAAGTCAAGCGATTGCCAAGTTGCTACTTGCCCGAGAAGAAATAAACGCCCTTATCAATCACAACAATGCGGTAGTTATTTAAACAAAACAGCCCAACCGAAAGGTCGGGCTATTTTTTGGATAATTCTTTATACTCTATACCTTGAATTACGAAATTCCAAACGAAATTGTCATGCCGCCCGCCGCGGCGGGCGGCTCGCAATGACATATGGACATCACATCCAGAAACCGCACTAAAGTCGCCGGCGGTTTGGCAATCTTGGGCGGCTTGGAACAAAAAATATGCGAGGCGTAGCCGAATCTACGCCGAACATATTTTTTGTGAAAACTGCCCAAGATTGGCAAATCCGGCAAGAGTTGGAGTGCGGTTTCTGGATGTGATGTCCATATTTACCTAAATCAACCAAAAATCGCCTTAAAAAAGGGCGATTTTTTATTTGAGCGGGTAAGGAGAGTCGAACTCCTATCTACTGGTTGGAAACCAGTAGTAATGGCCGTTATACTATACCCGCAATTATGTTATATTTAATTTATTTACTTGATTTAAACTAGATTCTATCCATCCCATTATTCGTCTATGAAGCATTCTCCCAAATTCTTTTTCGCCACAACTTCTGATACATACATGCATTGTTCCATAAGGCAAGGTTTTTCTTTTTACCGTTGATTTATTATCCCTCCTATCAATGTAGATTTTGGCGAACTGTTTTTCATGAATTCCGGTTACCCTTGACCAATAATTAAGGGTTTCTTCGATATTGTTATCTGGATAACAATGAATAGCTAGACTGAAATTCTCATCTTTTAGTTTGCAAATTTCCCTAAACCATACCATAGCAACTTTTATCATTTCTGGGTTAGAATTAGAAAACCTAATCTGCTCAAACGCTTTAGTTCCTTCTCCTAAATAAAGCCCGATCCCTAAAAGCCACAAATCTCTTTTTGTTAATGTTCCCAGTTCCTCACGAGCCAATTCTCTCATTTCATTTATTTCTGAAATCTTCTGATTGTGCTTAAATGAAGCTGACTTTAATTTTGCCAACCCGATTCTTTTTATAAGTTCTGCATTGGGAGAAAAGGGGATTCCACTGAGCCAATTGCTCAACGTACTTTTATTTACCTCTATTTTACTGCTAATCATGTTATAAGAATAACCCTTTTTCCTGTAATATATAGCCTTTTCTTTAATGCTTAAATTTTTCATGGTTGTATTAAACCTACAACTATATTATATCAAACAATGCATAGGGGTTCAATCCACAACCCTTCCTACAACTCTTTGGCCGTTAGATATTCTACCGGGGAAAAGTCGTCGGTCAGCAAGGGAAACAGCGAAAGGTCAAATTGACCGATATTAATCTCTTTTTGAGATAAACCGGCGATGATGGGGTTTGAATTGCCCCGTACCCTTGACGAGGCAACATCTATCTTCTCCGTGCCATTATAACCAATAAAAATGATATTTTGCAAGTCCGTGCCGTGGGGCGAGCGGACGGCAAAAAAGTAACTGTTATCAAACACCCTTTTAAATGTTTTTATTTCGGACAACAATAAAGAAGGTGGGGTTTTCGATAAACTTCCAATGACATTAGCCACAAATACGCCGTTGGCGCTTAATTTACTTTTGGCAAGAGAAAAAAATTCCCGGGTAGTCAAATGGCTGGGCGTTGAATACACCGAAGAAAAAGCGTCGGAAAATATGAGATCGTATTTTTTTGGGGAATCATGTAACAACCTTCTGCCATCCTCGACCACATTATGAATCCTTGTATCATCGGGTACGCTAAAGTATTGCCGGGCCAAATCAAACAGCGACGGTTCTATTTCAGCCACATCAATTTGTACATTTGGCGCATCTTCCAACAATGCTTTCGGCACAGAATATGCCCCGCCCCCTATCATGAGCGCATTTTGTATATTAGGATTAAAAATTTTATACGCTGCGTAATATTTAGTGTATTCAAACACCAGATCATCTGATGTTAAAAACCCTGCCGCGGAGGGATTGCGATCTTGCATCAAAAACCTGGCGCCTTGGCCGCTATATAATCCGTCGTATATGACAATTCGTTGGTAGAGGCCGTCTTGGCTATACACCGCATTTTGTATTGTAGGCCCACTCAACGAAATAGTGCGGTGCAAGTAAAAAAAGAAGCTGGTAAGCAAAAGAACCAAGAGTATTTTATACCAGATAGATATCTTAAATAAAAAAATGAGGCCCAGGCACATCAGTAAAAAACCCACCCCTATCATGATGGTATTAATTCCCAGGCGCGGAATCAGAAAAAACCCGGCCGACAAGCTGCCGGCAATACTCCCCAGGGTTGACCAAAAAAATATCACTCCCGATGCGCTCCCCACGCCAATGCTTTCTTGGCGCATGGTTTGGAGTTTTATGGCAAAGGGAGACAACATACCCAATAAAAAACTTTGGAAAAAGAATAGAAGGAGCGAAGAAACCATAGGCCCTTCTACCATGGAAAGCGAGTAACCAAAGGTTGGTAAGAAAAGAGCGCCCACAAGGTGTAAAAAAATAATACTGGCGCCACTGACAACAATAATACCGTAAAATAGTGTTTCGCGGGGATATGTGTCAGACAGTTTGCCGCCCACATAGTACCCCAAACTCAACGCCGCTAATACCACGCTAATGACGCTGGAAACCGCAAAAATGGTGTTGCCAAAATAGGGAGCCAAAATACGGATGGCCAATATTTCGACAATCAACACACAGGCCCCGGTAATAAATACCACAAAAGGGAGGGTGGATTTTTTAAAAAAAAGAGAAAAAAAATACATTTTTTTGTCGGGGTGCCGAGATTCGAACTCGGACTAAATCGTCCCAAACGATTCGTGCTACCGTTGCACTACACCCCGTATTTTTGAAATCCTAAATCCTAGATACTAAATCGCTTTAATACTATCTAAAAAAACGTAACTTGTCAAAGGGTAAAATTCGTGATAGGATTCCAGTTGATTGTCCCCGTAGCTCAACTGGATAGAGCGACTCTCTTCTAAGGAGTAGGTTGTGTGTTCGACTCACACCGGGGACACCACCTCAGATTTATTCCACAGATTGATTGATTGCCCTTCCCTGACTGGCATAATATAATAATCCTATGCCAATAGTTAAATGTAAAAAATGCCAAAAGGAATTTTATGCAAAACCCCATTGGTTAAAAAGGGGGTGGGGGAAATACTGTTCTCGCAATTGCCAATACAAAGGTCAATTAACAGGAGAATTTGTAAAATGCTACATTTGCAAAAAGAAGACTTGGAAAACCCCGCGCCAATTAAAAAACTCCAAAAGTGGTAAATATTTTTGCAATAAATCATGCCAGACCTTATGGCGCAATAGCATCGTTTATGTCGGCCAAAACCACCCTAATTGGAAAAACGGCGATAGTGTGTACAGGAAAACTTTAAAAAGAAGCCAAAGAAAAGAAGTTTGTTCTTTATGTAAGACAGTGGATAAGCGAATACTAGCAGTTCATCATTTGGATAAAAATAGAAAAAATTCCAAATTAGAAAATCTTATATGGCTTTGCCATAATTGTCACTTTTTAGTTCATCACGACCCAGAAACAACAAAAAAACTTATGGAGGCCATAGTGTAGCAGCAACACAACACTCTGTGGCAGTGTTATCGGGAGTGCAACTCTCCTTGGCCTCCCCAAAAGCACAGTTACAAAGACACCTATCTTTTAAAAGATGGGTGTTTTTGTTATAATAAGATACAATATAGATATATTAATATACACGACCTATGAATGAATTTAATGCACTCTACGAATTTATCAATTTAGCCCAGAAAAATAGGAAATATCCCGCCAATACCGCCCATGGGAGGAGGGCGGCTTTAAAGTTATTTGAAACAGTATTGCATCCCGATGAACTAGAAGACCTGCGCTTAATAGAAGAAAAAATGAAGGAGATTTATCTGGATTTAATCAGTAAACACAGAGACACTTTTAGCATTGCATCGTTAAATACCTACAAAGGAAGATTCTTAAAAGTTATATCTGACTACAAAAAATACGGTAATCCTCAATCTTTTGCCCATTGGGAAACAAAAATCCGCAGGTACAAGAATAAAAACACAGAAAAAGATAGTAAAAAAGATATATATTTATCTGACGTATCTTTGCCAATTCACAGCCCTGTGAATAAGATTAAGATATCTTTTGATAGCGAAAGAAATTGCGTCATAGAATTACCACCTAAGCTCACCAAAGAAGATGCCTCTATCATAATAAAGATTATCGAATCATTGGCCGATTAGATAATCTGTGGAAAACTTTCTTTAATTTAAATTGACAAATGAGGAAAATATGATAAATTACTTATAGTTCGTTGACATCAGGATATCACCCGTTTCAATGGAGGAAAATATGGAAAACTTCCATGACATTCAAGACACATGGAAAAAATTGAAAGAGCAGGAGCAACGCATCGCCTCCCAGCAAGGTAATCTGCACCACGAACTTTCCAAGATTGACGGTAATCAGCATGCCATTGAAAAAAGGCGACTGAAAAAAAGCTGCAAAGAACTGCGGAATCAAATTGATCACCACGAAGAGTGCATCCGCCGAAGGATTGTCTTTATCAATCGATGGGATCGTTTCTTTGGGGAAATGTGGAGAGCTTTCATATTTTCCTTTGTGTACATTCTGGAATGGATCAAAGGAAGCGCAGAAAATGTTGTGAACGAACAATGTGATGACTTGATTGTAGCCCAGCAAGTAGCCGCCTACAAAAGAAAGAATGCAAAAGAAAGAAAAGAAATAGAAAACCTGACAGCCGTGCTTCATGCTGCCGTAGAAAAAATCGCTGAAATTGATAAAACCCAAGATCGAGCGCGAGAATCTTTAGAAAAAACGCTACTAGAGGTTCGCCAAGCAATGGCAATACACCGAGAAGCTATGCTGCAATGGGCAACCGAATATGAAGAAAATCTTCGTTGGGTGCTCGAACACAATCCTTCTTGGCGCCAGGCGCTTGAAAATCATTGGCGACAATTCAGAGGCGGCAATTTACCCGGGTTCCTCTTAAAAGGTATTCCCGAGCCACAAAGCTCAAAAATGGCGCCCAAAAAACCTGTGAGAAGGAACGTGAAACCTGAAAACAGCCGCGTAAAAGATGATGTAAAGCTACAGCAACAACCATGGACGTTTCTTGTAGCGGTTAACACACAGGAAAACTATTTCCTATTAACCCAAGACCGCGCTCAGTTCACCGGGAAATTAAGCGCGATGTTCCAAAAAAATAACTACCATGGACTCGGGGCTAACACGGTGTATAAAAAAATCATTGCCATCAGCAATATGGGCGTTCAGCGGCGCCAACACATAAAAGAGGTTTCCCACAACCCCGAATTTGCAGGTTGGAAAATTGTAAGAATCGGCCGGCATCGTATTTTATTTTCCATTGATGAAACGAATCGCCAAATACGTCTGGTCATCCGCCCTCGGAAAAAGGCATACGATTGAACCAATCCACAACACCAATTTATTTTGGTGTTTTTTTATACAAACGCCGCGGGCTGCAGCCCGCGGCGTTTTGGTTCTATTCACTACTCACTATCAACTACAAACTAGCGCGCGTACTCCACCACCCGGTTTTCCCGAATCACCGTCACCTTAATCTCTCCTGGATACTTTAATTCTTCTTCAATATTGGCGGCAATTTGACGGGCCATTTTTTGCACAGCTAAATCATCTACTTTGTCGGCCTTCACAAACACGCGAATCTCCCTGCCGGCCTGAATGGCATACGCCCGGTCTATTCCTTCAAATTTATTAGCAATGTCTTCAAGGGCTTTTAATCGTTGTAAATAATTTTCGATGCTATCTTTGCGGGCCCCCGGACGGCTAGCCGAAATAGAATCCGCCACAATCACAATGGCGCCTTCAACCGAATCCACCGGATAGTCGCCATGATGGGCTCGCATGGCATGAATAATTTCTTCTTTTTCGCCAAACTTTTCTAAAATTTTAATACCAATTTCAATGTGACTTCCCTCCATTTGCTGATCCAGGGCCTTTCCAATATCGTGAAATAACCCTGCACGTTTGGCAATCGGAGCATTAGCTCCAATTTCTTCAGCAATGGTCTCGGCAATTAATGCCACCTCCATGGAATGCTGCAAGACATTTTGGCCATACGAAGTCCTATAATAGAGCCGTCCTAAAATTTGCACCAATTTATCTTGTACGCCCAAGATATTCATGTCATATAGGGTTTTTTCCCCTGCATCTTTTATCACCTTTGAAATCTCCTGCTTTGCCTCTTCTACCTTTTCCTCAATTTTTGCCGGCTGAATTCTACCATCCTGGATTAATTTATTAAGCGCCATGGTGGCAATTTGACGGCGCACCGGATTAAAGCAGGAAATGACCACGGAATCGGGCGTATCATCAATTAATACTTCGACTCCCGTTATTTTTTCAAAGGTTTTAATATTCCGGCCTTCCTTGCCGATAATTCTTCCTTTAATATCTTCGCTGGCCAAGTGAATGGTGGTGGTAGAAAGTTCCAAGGTGTGATTGATCGCGCATTTTTGAATGGCCAGCGTTACAATTTCCCGGGCCTTTACAGCCAAGGCATCCTGTCCCGACTGCTCTAATTTTTTTATTCTTTCCAAAATGTCTTTTTCTGAGTCCTTTTCTACCAGCACCAGCAATTCTTTTTTAGCATCTTCGCGGGATAAGCTGGCCACTTTTTCTAATTTCGTTTCGGCTTCCTGGCGCAACGCTTCTAAATTTTCTTTTACCGTTTTTAATTTTTCAACTTTTTCTTCAAGCTCGACTTCTTTTTTATCAAAACCGGCTATTTTTGTTTCCAGCAGTTTTTCCCGGTCCAATAATACTTGCTGGGCTTTCAAAAATTCTCGTCGCCGCTGGTCAATTTCTTTTTGGGCGGCCTCGATAATTTGAGCGGCCTTGGTTTCAGAGGTCTTTAGCAATTCCGTGGTTTCTTCTTTGGTTTGCTGGACTTTTTTGACAAGTTTAGCCTCCAAAGAACCGGCCCGTTTTTTGGCCAGTGATTGACGCACATAGTAGCCAGTAATACATCCGATTATCAGCGCCACCGTGGCACCGATAAATGTGATAATTATTTGATCCATGGTCGTGAATTTGAAATTTGAAATTTACAATTTGAAATCAATACTAAATGTTTCAATGTTTTAATTTGAAAACACGACGTATTTAAACATTTTAAATTTCAAATATTTCAAATTGACTTCAAATTTCAAATTGTAAATTTCAAATTTTAATATTTTGTAAACAAACAAAACTCAACTAACATGGTGAGTTTGACATACTTTCACGAATCTTAGAAAGATTTTATTTACTAGCTCCTATAACTTCATCAATAAGCCCGTACTTCTGGGCTTCAACAGCGGTCATATAAAAATCGCGGTCGGTATCTCTTTCAATCGTTTCCTTTGGCTGACCGGTGTGGCTGGCCAAAATCTCATTTATCTTGCCTTTGATTTTTAATATTTGCTTAGCCGCAATTTCAATTTCCGTAGCTTGACCTTGGGCTCCGCTAGAAACTTGGTGGAGCATTATTTCGGCATTTGGCAGAGCAAATCGCTTGCCCTTACTGCCGCACGCCAACAAAACCGCACCCATGGAAGCCGCCAAACCTATGCAAATGGTTGACACCGGACACTTGATAAACTGCATGGTGTCGTAAATTGCCAAGCCAGCCGTAACCGAACCGCCGGGGCTGTTGATGTAAAGCTTAATGTCTTTTTTCGGGTCCTTTGATACCAAATACAGCATTTGTGCAATAACCACATTTGCATTCATATCGGTAACGGAACCCGCCAAAAAAACGATCCGCTCTTCTAAAAGCCGTGAAAATATGTCATATACGCGCTCACCGCGTTGTGATTTTTCTACAATAGTTGGTACTATTGGCATCTTTGTAAATTATTCTAATTATTCTAATTTCTAATTGACCTAAATAAATCCCAAAAAACTAAGCCCCGAAACGTCTTAGAAATTAGACATTTTCGCATTGGGATTTGATTAGAATAATTAGGTTAATTAGTATAATTAGAAATTCGAAAGATTTTCCAAAAATTTGAAAATCTTTTCGTTAAATATCGCACCTTTACTATACTCCTTTAACTGATTGATGTCAATTTTCGCCAATTGTTCTTGGGTGTAATTTTTTATGAGTTTTGGCAGATCTTGGGCTATTTCCTCTTGGGTTACTTCAATATGTTCGGCTTTGCCAATTTGGCGCAATACCAAGAAGTTTTTAATCCTTTTTTCCGCTTCCAGACGATACGATTTTTTAATTTCTTCCTCGGTTTTTTTTACCTGGGCCAAATATTCTTCAAAGGGAATTTTAAATTGGCTTTGCACCTGTTGTTTCAATTCTTCAAATAGCCGCGCCTCTTCAAAATCCACCATTTTTTGCGGAATATCAAATGTAATTTGGCTAGAAATCTTTTCCAACATTTCACCCCGAACACGCTGTTTTTCTGTTTCTTTTTTCTCCAACGCTATGCCTTCTTTTAAGTTTTCCTTTAAAGCAACCAAGGTATCGAATGCCCCCAACGCCTTGGCGAATTCATCATTTAATTCGGCTAATTCCATCTTTTGCACCGATAGCATTTTTACCTTAAAGTTTCCTTCCTTTCCACCTAAATTATTTGGGGTATTTTCGGGGAATTTAGCCATGAAGTCCTTTTGATCACCGGCTTTCATACCCAAAATGTTATTTTCAAAATCCGGTAAAAATCCGGCTTCACCTAAAATAAAGCGATCTTTAATAACTTTACCGCCATTAATGTGTTCGTTTTGGTATTCAATTTCCACAAAATCCTTATCTTCAGCACCGCGCAGAACTTCTGAAAACTTCGCGCGGCTTTTTTGCAAATAATCCAAGGTGTCTTGCAGTTCTTTTTGGTCAACCGAAATTTCTTTACTCTTCACCTTGCCGGCAATTCCTTTGTAATCGGGTAACTTAATATCCGGCAGCACCGTCACCTTCACGGTAAACAAAAATTCACTGCCTTTTGCTATCTTTTTAATTTGCACTTCCGGATCGCCAATGGGTTCTAGTTTTTGCTCTTCAATAAATGCGGGGTAAACAGCTTTTACGGCAATATCTCCGGCTTCCATGAGCACATTTTCTTTGCCAATTCTTTCTTCCACCATATTAGCTGGCACGTGTCCCTTGCGAAATCCATCCATTTTTACATGGTCCTTTAAATGCAGCAATGCCTTCTCAAAATGCTTAGCAAACTCTTCGGCCGTTAATTCAAATTCAATCCCAATTTCCGAATTCTTAAGTTTTTTTAGTTCAGTTTTCATATAAAAGTAAAACTCAGATAAATCTGAGGCATGAATAATTATTGCTAACTATTTCTTTAAAGAAACGATACTTGCGGGAAAATTAATTGTCAGAATATAGCCAAATTTTTTCAATAATCCAACTCCAATAATAGGCATTCCATCACTAATGAGAACTTCCATCGTTTTTTGAGTGCCTTCCATGGAAACCAAAGCTAGTCCCGCAGCCATATCCACCATTTTTTCGTCAGCTAAAGTTACCGGTTCAGTATGGGTAACCTGAACGCCTAGTTCGTTAGCTTCTTTTTGAGATATCTTCAACTCTCCTGTAAAGCCGGTATCTATTAACGCGGTAACATCTTGAGTTTTTGACTTCCAACCTATGGTCAAGGATACTAGGGGCCTATTATTGTAAACTGCTCCATGAATCATACATTATCTCTCTTTAATCTAGAAAAAATTTCGTTCACAGAAAAGCCAATTTTTACCACATAAAAAACTTTGCGGGGATATTTCTTTTTTGCGGTTTCCACGGCCTCGACACTTGAGTCCGCCAAAAAAACATCTTTGCTATCAACCTCTATGGCCAAAAACTTACCATTATATTGTGGTTGATATTTAGATTTTATCTTTTTGTATATCCTCTTCCCCTTATCGGCGATTTTCCCTATATCAACAGTTTTTACTAAATTTTCTTCCATAATTATTTTCTAAATTAATTGAGTTTTCGATTTTTCAAATTCCTTGAGAATGGAAAATTCTTTCGCATTCCAACGATTATCCCCACCCATTTTATGGGGTTTGCATAAGGGACAACTTCTTTTTTTATGTTTTAATCTTTTACGCATGACTAATTTAATAGTATAACTTACGACGTTAAAAATCAAACTTAATTACCATTAGACCTGTTTTTGCCTTATCTTTTTTGGGCACTCAGATCATTTTCCCGACGTCGGGAAAATGATAATTTATATCGTTTTGTTGGCGTCGGCAAAACGATTAAGGGCGTGGCACAATCCTCAAAATTTTTATGTAATTTGACGATTATTTCCTTGTCCATACATTTTAGCCAACTATTTTAAAATGGTGGCTGTCCCCCATTTACCATTTACTTGTCCCCATTTACTCCATTTACTCGACTTCATTTTCCTTTTAATCTTTTATTTTTGTTTAACTGGAAATCTTTTAGCTAACCAAAAACCAAGCAAAACACAGAGAATGCCAAATATAAAAGTAAAAATTAGAGAAACTACTGCAATCTGCCAATTCTCAGATAAACGATAAAACCAGTTTGCAATAACTTCAAATAGCCATGAACAAAGTGAGAATATTTCTTTCCGATATATAATGACAAGCAATAGAGCGTAGAATTCAAAAATTAAAAAAATAATTCTATTAATAGTCCTTAGTAAATATTTAAATGTATTATCAATCCAATCAAAGCGGTCCCCAACTCTACTTGTAAATGTTTCCATAATGCTAACCATTTCACTAGTTACTTCAACGTGCTTCCCCGTCGCCTCAATAGTTGTTTCAGCGGCTTTTTCTAGTATTTTTATTCTTTCTTCGTAACTATTTTCCATAAATTTACCAACTTAATATCTTTATAATCGCCATAATCCAAATAATAAAATTTCCTGTAGCAGCTATATAAAACTTAACTTGTTCTTTTTTTAAAATTTTATTTGCTTCTTGAATATCATCTGAATCCATTGAGTTATCCTTCCCTTCAGAGATTTTCCCGTACATAAAAAATATTTGTTTCGCACTATTAAGAGCGACACCTGCAAATCCCTGATTAACGCTAGACCAAATTATAACCAATACAGCCACAACAACAATTTCAAAGTAGCCATCGAATTGATTCATTAAACCTATTGAGAAAAGGACAGAAACTATTGTCCAAATAATTGTGCCAATATATTTCACCATATTAAGTTAAGCGGCGGGCGAGAGCCCGCCGCAGAAATAATTACTAGACTAAGAACGTGACAATAAGCAGGGCGACAATATTCAACACTTTAATCATCGGGTTAATGGCTGGGCCGGCGGTGTCTTTGTATGGGTCTCCCACGGTATCTCCTGTAACCGCTGCCTGGTGCGTGAAACTGCCCTTCCCGCCGTGGTTGCCTTCTTCAATGTACTTTTTAGCATTATCCCAAGCAGCTCCTCCCGTGGTCATAGAAATGCCTACAAACAGGCCCGTAACCGTGGCTCCAATTAATAGCCCCCCGAGCGCTTCAACCCCCAAAAAGAGGCCCACTAAAATGGGTGCGGCCACGGGAATTAACGCCGGAACCATCATTTCTTTAATGGCGGCCTTGGTTACAATATCAACGCATTTTCCGTATTCTGGTTTTGCGGTGCCCTCCATTAAACCGGTAATCGTTTTAAATTGTCGGCGCACTTCTTCCACTACTTTGCCAGCCGTTTTTCCTACCGCGCCCATTAAAAAGCTGGCAAATAAATAGGGGAGCAGTCCTCCGATCAACAACCCCGCAACTACTTTAGGATCAGATAAAATAAAGGTTGCGACGCTACCTGATATATTGGTAACTTCTTGAGTATAAGCAGAAAATAATACCAATGCCGCCAATCCCGCCGAAGCAATGGCATACCCTTTCGTTACGGCTTTAGTGGTATTACCAACCGCATCCAATGCATCGGTAATTTTTCTGACCTCTTCTGGCATACCGGACATTTCGGCAATTCCACCGGCATTATCGGTAATGGGCCCGTAGGCGTCAACTCCTACAACAATACCCGAAATTGACAACATGGATACAACAGCAAGCGCTACGCCATAAATTCCTGCCAGCCAAAAACTGATAATCGTGCCAAAAGCAATTAATAAAATAGGAAAGGCCGTGGATTGCATGCCAAGTCCAATGCCGCGGATAATATTAGTGGCGTGCCCCGTTTCAGAGGCCTTGGCAATTGACCGCACCGGCATATACTTTTTTGAGGTGTAGTATTCGGTAATTACAAACATTCCGGCGGCAATAACCAGCCCCACCAAGCATGATAAGTATAAATTCAAGGCCGAAACAATTTGACCTGCCATCATTTTTGAAATAACCGGGTAAAAGCCAACTGCAGATAATATGATTGAAACCGCCACTCCTTTGTACATCGCCCCCATAATACTTTTATTTTTTCCTAAACGTACAAAAAAGCTCCCTATAATGGAAGTTAAAATGGAAACGCTGCCTAAAAATAAAGGAAGCAACACAAATTGTATGGAATTTGGATACAATAATCCACCTAAAATCATGGTGGCCACCATGGAAACAGAATATGTTTCAAAAATATCAGCAGCCATGCCGGCGCAATCG
>MHOT01000011.1:0-369 GCA_001820175.1 Candidatus Staskawiczbacteria bacterium RIFCSPHIGHO2_02_FULL_42_22
TAATTTCAGGGACTGCAAATGGGAAAGATTTCAATTTTCCTCGAGATAAAGTGATCGCCTACCGCAACTTTGCGAACAAGCTATGGAATATCGGGCGATTCCTCGAAATGCAGATTGAACAAAAAGAATATCGTCATGCTGAACTTGTTTCAGCATCTATACCTTCAAAAGAAGATAAGGCCATTTTAAAAAAATTAGACTCGTTAACAAAGAAAGTTACACAAAACCTCGAAAAGTACCGTTTCGCGCAAGCCGCAGAAGACATATATCATTTTGTCTGGGACGACTTTGCATCTGATTATCTAGAATATTCAAAAACTGTAGAGACAGGTTTGAAACCTGTCTCTACATTACACCACATCTTTCTCA
>MHOT01000011.1:377-6784 GCA_001820175.1 Candidatus Staskawiczbacteria bacterium RIFCSPHIGHO2_02_FULL_42_22
ACATCTTTCTCACTTCTCTCAAGCTTCTCCACCCCTTCATGCCCTTTGTAACCGAAGCCCTCTGGCAGGAAATGAATAAAGTAAATCACCAATCTACTTCTCCACTAATGGTTGAGGAATGGCCTCAAATGATATAATAAGTTATGACAGAGTCTTTAAAACCTCCTCCGTTTACTCTAGAAGAGGGCGTAGACTATAAAGAAATCGAAAAGAAATGGGTTATGAATGTCTTGGGTCCAGCTCTTTTTGATGAAAACAATCCACAACACCACGAGGCAGTACAATTTTTAATAGAAGATTTTATGAGTAATCTTCGTTTAGAAGACTTTAAAACTAACTTTGAATTTACATTAACACCACCCGGTAAAGAACATCACACTAGGCCTCAACAGGCCAATGTTGCAAATAAATTCAAAGCAGGCACTATGATGCCCTGGCAACGAAAGCTAAATCCTAAAGGACGTCAGACAAGCGCTATTGACAAATACAATAAATAAGTCTTAAGCAAAGCGATTTAGAAACTTATATCACGCACGAGAAAACTCAGTAGTTATACCGGCCCTGGCAGGTTTCTCTCCATCTCAAAAAACCTTAATCCACTCTTGCCCACTATTGTATAATGCTTCGTACTATGCCAGACCAAACAGAACTCCCGAGGCCACCGGAGCCGATAAACGAGAAAGGACGCAAAAAGTTTATAAAGGAGATTAGACAACTTAGTGAAGATACCCAATTCCCTTCCGGATTTAGTCCTGTAGTATTTGATATTCCGGACATGGATGACTGGGAAATCTCTCCTGAAGATGAAATTGTAAATGAGTTGAGAACATATTATGACTATAATAAACCGGTACACGTCATCCTGATACGAGAGGATTACGATGAAGTAGATGCCGCTCATATTCTCCGGCAAGTATTTGGTTCTCCTGAAGAACAACCTGATTCGCCAGTGGATACTACGATGCATCCTATCATACCAGACGACAGGAGTGACATCGAGGAACAGGATGAAATTTGGGAACAGGTAAACACTACTGGTTTGCTTACCGGCGCACTTAGCTATGCAGGTCTTGAGGAAAAAGAAAAACGACTGAAATCAATCAATAATCCCGGGGCGGTAAATATAGCAAAATTCCTCACAAAAGTAATTCGTTTTGATCAAGTTCTCACAGACCTTTATCGTCATAATCACCCGACTCAAATCACCTCATCGGTCGGGACATTCTTTTTTTTGAATGATCCCCCACATCTAAGCGATGAAAAAGAGCTGGCCTGAATAATACACCATTCTCCCTCGTTCTATTCCATAAATTAAATCTAGCAGCTATGAATATTTCTCCACTAGTCTCTAAACCTTGTAAATATAGATGAGTTGTTCGGAGCGTAATATATTGGCATTTTATGATGTATTCCAATTTGTAAAATATCTTGGATTAATTCTGTTCGACTATGGTACGCTTTATTACACTTTCCATCAAGACCTTGATATTCATCCGTTTCTAGAGTTCTGTGAGCCAGAAAAAAGCCTTCGTCGGACGCAACAATCATAACGGGTGGTGTTCCTGTTCGAGAAAGTACTTTCATATCATTTGCCGAAAAAATCGTACTATCAGGATGAGTATGGACTGTTAACCCCATATTTTCATAACTATAACCTGAAGGAACAATCCACTCTAGCGATCCTGAATCAACATCCATCCTTATTACCCCTGATCCTATAACTTTGTTTTTCACAGTACAGAATCCTTGTCCATACTCTATATTCCAATATTTTAGTGAATCGGCCCGCTTTAACTGCCCCGCGATAATTTTTTTCGTTGCTGTTGGAATATAGCGCACTCCTTTTCCTTTTCTGATATCTATCATAGTCATGAGCAAATCCTTATCAGCCGTTTGCTTAAAATGCCTTAACAATACTGGTAAAAAAGTGTTTTGAAGATAAAGCTGCTCCGGCACTGAATAATAGTCGGGTAACTCACGATCCATTACAGCGCATAAGTGCTCACCAAACGCAACACCTGCTGCAAACACATTTTCATCAGAAGACTTAATTTCTACCATCTGGCAATTATACTATAGGTCTGCAATTATATGAGCATACAGTAGGACTGATTTGGTTACTTCGATGGATTTATATTCCGTTCCATCTCAAAAAACCTCATCCGGTCACCTTTGAAGATATAATCCCGCCTGTTCTATAGCACCTGATCGAGCAGATCGGCCAGCTTTGATCGAAAGGATTTAGGGACCGGGTATAACCTCGATTAATACGACGCTTTTGGTTCATTAATTTCGATAACTGGTCTTTTAGCTGATACATTTTCTTTATTGAAATTAATAACAATAACATTTTCAACAACTCCTGATGGTAGATGTTCTTCCAATCCAAGGTGTTGAAAAATTATTCGAACTGAGGAATCCTCCCAGTGCTTTGTATCTCTGCGCTTTGTATCTCTATACCTCCCGCCACTTTCTTCAGCGATTCTTTCTATTTTTTGAATCTCTCTCACCATTGCAATCCGATCGTGAACGGTGAAAATGTTTTCCGGCAAGAAAAATATAGGAAAACTTGAAGATTCCTCGTAGAGTTTTAAACAAGTATCAGATATTCGACTATCTATGAATGACCCATTGAAATGAGGTAATTCCTGATTTATTAGAGCATGTAGTCTTACGGAGCTCAAAAATTGTTCTGCTTCTTGCGAAGAGAACGTGTCCGGAATGTTTGTTGCATATTCAACTCGCATAGTTAATTAATGCGCGTTACGAATTTGGAGTAAGTCCTCTCTCCATCTCAAAAAACCTCTGGCGGTCGCCTTTGAAGATATAATCCCGTTCGAATGTCTGGCCGTTTCGGTGCTTGGCACAAAGGATTTTTACGCTTGATTGTGTAGACAATCCCGCCTGTTCTTCCTGCGGTCGGTATAAGAACAGGACGACATCCGCATCCTGTTCAATGGCGCCGGATTCGCGCAGATCGGCAAGCTGCGGTTTTTTCTCGCCACGGTGCTCCACGGCCCGTGAGAGTTGAGATACGGCAATGATCGGCACACGCAATTCACGGGCGACGTTTTTTATCGACTGCGAAATCATCGAAACTTCCTGTACGCGGTTGTCATACCGCCTGCCGGGATCCATGAGCTGCAGGTAGTCGACAATAAACAGTTTCGCCCCCTGCTCATATTGGAGGCGGCGCGCCTTCGTACGCATTTCAAGAATGCTTAAGCCGGGTGTATCGTCTATAAACAGCGGCGCTTCGGCAAGCACGCCCATGGCATTTGAAATTTTCTGGAATTCCTCGTCGCCCAATCGTCCGGTCTTCAGCCGCCACGCGTCGATGTCTGCCTGCGCGACAAGAAGACGATCGACTAATTCTTCTTTGCTCATTTCCAGTGAAAAAAAACCGACCGGAATCTTTTTTTCAACCGAAATATGCTGGGCTACATTGAGGCAAAAAGCCGTCTTTCCCTGTCCGGGACGCGCCGCAAGCACGATCATATTCGACGGCTGCAGACCGGAAAGCTTGTCGTCTATGCCGGGAAAGCCGGTCGGTATGCCGCGCAGGCTATCGCCCCGCTTATGAATCTCGTCAAGGCGGTCAAAACTTTCAGTAAGCGCTTCTTTGATGGGGATGAAGTTCGTGCGATGCTGGGACTTTGATATGGAAAAGAGCGTCGATTCAGTATGGTCGAGTATTTTTCCGATTACTCCTTCATCGGCAAATGCGTCTTCACTGATGCGGGCAGCCAATCCGATAAGTTCCCGCTTTGCTGCTGCCTCGCGGACAATGGTGGCGTACTTTTCAATATGCGCACTCGTTGCTATGGTATTGATAAGTTCGGAGAGGTAATCAGTATTGCCGGCTTTTTCAAGCGTACCGGCGCGTTTCAATTCAGAAGCCAACGTAACGAGATCGATCGGCTCTTCCCGTTCGTAGAGAGAACACATCGCCTCGTATATAAATGCATTGCGGCTAAGGTAAAAATGCTCTGGCTTGAGATTCTCGACTACTTCGACGAGCGCTTCTTTATCGACGAGAATAGAACCCAGAAGCGACGCTTCCGCGGCGATATCGTGTGGTAGTACGTGAGGTTTAGGCATATCGGTAATAATGTGAATTACGAAATTAGACGTTAGAAGTTTGAATATAGAAATTGAAGTAGGATTATAGATATATTGAAGACAGAATGATGTTTCTTTCTATCAATGCATCAAATTTCGAACTTCATTTTCCATTTTCTAACTTCCAATCTCATCATTGGTTACAGAAGGATTAATGGAAAAAGGGAACGAACAAATCACGACGCGGTCAAAACAACGACACTTATTTCATCCGGCAACGTATCCTTTGAAATTACCAGCTTATTTTCCGGCGCCGACGTTTTATCCATTTCCTTCAAAAAAGCGTCGACCGGCGTCAACCCGTTAAACGATTCTTTTAGTCCGTTTACGCGATAGTGCATCGGAATGATAATATTCGGATCGACTTGCCGTGCTACCTTTGCCGCATCTTTCTCACTAATCGTATACACACCGCCGGTCGGTACAAACAGGATATTTATTTCGCCTATCTCTTCCAGCAATGCATCGTCGATCAGGTGTCCCAAATCACCGCAATGCAGCATTGCTACGTCATCCACCACCATCCGGTAGACCGTGTTCGTGCCCCGTTCTCCCCCCTGTTGGGCATCATGATAGGTACGGAATCCATATATTTTGACGCCGTTGACTTCGTATTCGCCCGGTCCGCGAAAAACAGCGGGCTGTTTTCCTGACCTTCCCTGCACCCGATCTGCCGCATTATGGTCGTCGTGTTCGTGAGATACGGTAATGATGTCGGCGTCAACGCCGGGAAACTTTAACCCGACCATGTCCGGATCAAACGGATCGGTCACGACGACGGCCTTTTTGCCTTTAATGCGGAAACTGGAATGCCCGAGATACTTTATTTCCATGCTACTAATTACGAATTATTACTAATATACGAATCCTCATAAAGTTACTATCGTGTAATACCTACCATAGACAGAATTAGTATATTCGTACTCATTCGTAATTGGTAGACCATGCAATTCGTATACCACTTCTACCACATTTCTCGTTTCTTTACAAGCCTGTTGCGGGATGCTCACAATCTGGTATCTGGTATTTGGTTTCTGACATCTGACGACTGTACACGATGTTGTATACTCTACCATATGAGTTTAAAACGGGAGATGGCTATCGCGATCATCGTCGGCCTGTTGCTTGGCGGCACTGCTGCGGTTATGTTGACACGGTTCTCCTCACCAACCGACAAGCAGGAAGAAGACGTGATTGCCGGATCGTCTGAAACACAGGAATCACCGACGCCTACTCCCCTTCTTAATGATTCGGTCACCTTAGACGTTCTTTTTCCCGAACATCAATCCTACCTGACGCAGCAAGCCATATCAGTATCGGGAAAAACGATAGGCCGCGCGCTCGTTATCATCACCACACCGATAGATGAAATCGCCGTACATGCCGGAGAAGACGGAACTTATTCAGGACAGGTAGAACTCGCAGAAGGCGCGAATGAAATTTATGTCGCCGTCCTGCATAATGATTTATTTGCCGATAAAACACTTATCGTGAACTATACGCAAGAAGAAATATGACAATTCTACGAACTGCTAAAACAATTATGAATAATAAACCTTCCCGCATGGCAGGGATAATTGCGCTTGTTGTTCTTCTTTTTACGACTCTTTCTCCGTCTCACATAACAGCACAAGAAGCAGAATCCCCGACTCCGACCGAAGCGCCGACCGGTACGCCTGAAGAAGGCGGAGCCGACACCATCAAACAAAAGATCAACGATTTAAAAGAACGCCTTGCGACGCGCGTTGCCGAACTTCAATCGCAGAATAAGCGCGCATTTTTCGGCATTATTACCTCAAAGGAAGACGGAAAGCTGACCGTTTCGTATAAGGACACCGAAATTCTGGTGATCACCGATGCCGAAGCAGTTTTTCTTTCTCAACCGATCAGTGGAAAATCTGCTTCTTCATCGCTTGATTCGCTCGAATCCGGCCAGTCGATAGTCGTATTTGGCAGTCTCGACGTGGACCAGAAGACATTGGTCGGGTCACGGATTATCGCGCAGGAATTACCGACGGTCACTACCGGCAATGTTACGGCCGTTGACACAAAGGCCGGCACGTTCACCGTCATGGATACAAACGACACGACGATAGTATTTGACTATGAGATCAAAACAAACTGCAATACCTATGTTGCTGGTCAGGACGACATAGATAAATGCGGCCTTTCAAAACTGGCTGTCGGCAGCCGCGTATTCGTCCGCTCTGAACCGGACGACAGCGATCTGAATCGCGCAACCGCCCTGCGGATACTCGTTATCCCGCAACCTCCCGCGCCGACAC